>JAIRSB010000110.1 GCA_031255655.1 Spirochaetaceae bacterium
ACAGCGGTGTGGGCGCCTGCCCCCGCGAAACCCTACTACACCATAACCTTCAACAGAAACGCCGGAACCGGAGTGTTTGAAAAACGCATTGCCGTGCCCACGGAAACCACAGAGGGCGAAGAAGGCGAAACCCAGTACGGACAATTTAAGATAGCGGCGACCTATACGGTGGCAGGAGATGCCGTAACGCAAGACCCGATAATACCGGAAGACTTCACGCGGGAACATTACGAGAGTGACGGCTGGGAGGACGTAACGGGGAAGTCCGTAGCCGTTAGCGGAGACACCGTATTTGAGGGCGACACGCAGTTATATCAAAAGTGGACGGCTAAAACCTTCACTGTGAAGTTTAACCTAAACGGCAAAAGCGGAAATACTCCGGCTGAAATAACCGGCGTTGACGAGGCGAAGAGCGCTAAAGGCGGATTGAAGGAGGCGGGTAAAACCTTACCGACAGGTGAAGATAGTTCTGAAGAATACGAATTCCGCTACTGGATGGACAAGCCTGTAGGAGGGAACGTGATAAACGCGGCAACGCCGTTATTCCCCGCGAGTGATGCGGCGGAGAGTAGAGAGGTAACGTTGTACGCGCATTGGGTGGCGGAAAACAGCGTTGAACGCGCGTTCAATTATACCGGAGCGCCGCAGACATGGACCGGTCCCACGACCGGCACGTACAAGATTGAAGTCTGGGGCGCGGGCGGCGATAATCCTTCCGGCAACCAAGGCGGACATGGCGGATATGTAGGAGGCAATATTGCATTGACGGCCGGGACTGAACTGTACATCTATGTTGGCGGACAGGGGCCAGCGAATGACAATAACAAAAAGAAGGATAGACAAAACGGCGGCTGGAACGGCGGCGGTCTATCCGGCGGTACCAGTGGACCTCTCGTTACCAGGGGCGGCGGCGGACACGGAGCTACGGACGTTCGCACGGTGTCCGGCACTTGGAACGACGAGACCTCGCTTAACAGCCGCATAATCGTTGCCGGCGGAGGCGGCGGCGGCGCCGGAGGCGGTGGCTATAAAGGAAGCGCGGGAAACGGCGGTTATGGTATTGCGGCGGGCGGCAATGGTTACGCCGACAAGGATAACGAAGGTCATGGAACAGCCGGAGGCGGCAGCCTTAATAACGGCGGCGAGAGTACTAAACTGCAGAATGCAACTGTAATGGACGGCAGCCTCGGAGCAGGTGGTAATGGCGGACGCAGCAAGCGTGGTGGCGGCGGCGGCGGTGGCGGCTACTACGGCGGCGGAGGAGGCACCACCGATAATAGCGAAGGAGTCAAAGACTTACCCGGCGGCGGAGGCGGCGGCTCATCGTGGGCGAAAACGTCCGGCGAGGGGCTGAAGTTCATCGAGAACACCATCATTCCGGCAAAAACAGACGCAGTAGATGGCGGCGGAAACAATACCGGACACGGCAGGGTGATGATTACCTTAGTGTCGGACTCCGGCACGAACTAATAATTAAAAATAACTGACGGCACACGCCGTCCCCCGCCCGCGCATTGCGGGCGGGGGACGGCGTTTTTTTGGGGGGTTCGCGGACAGTTTCCCACCCTGCAATCGCGAGTAGAATGTCCACGAATTGCACGGCACACGCGCCACCGTTATTGCGAGCGAAGCGAAGCAATCCACCAGCCAGCGACTCTCCTGCTGACGCTGAAAGCAGGCTTTCAAGACACCGAAATGCCCCGTTAGGATGCCCCACTCATATTTGTAATTTGGGTAACACTTTTAATTTGAGGCATGGCCCTTTTTCAGCAGCATTTTTCGTGAATCAACGCGGTACCTTGACCGTATATCTTTAAGAGTAATATAGTATTTTTTATGGATATAAAAGCACTAAAGGGACGTTCACTGCTTACATGGCTGGACTTTCAGGAAGATGAAATCCGCGCTTTGCTGGATTTAGCGAAACAAATAAAGGAAGAAAGCAAACGCGGAGAAGTTAAACAACGCCTGCTGGGAAAAACAATCGCTCTGCTGTTTGAAAAAAATTCGACACGGACGCGCTGCGCGTTTGAAACAGCCATCGCCGAAGAAGGCGGACACGGTGTTTATCTTTCTATGGCGGACATCCACCTTGGTAAAAAAGAAACCATCGAAGATAGTGCCCGCGTTTTCGGGCGAATGTTCAGCGCGATAGAGTTTAGGGGATTTAAGCAGTCAACGGCGGAACTGCTGGCGGAATATTCTGGAATACCCGTGTTTAACGGACTTACGGACGACTACCACCCGACACAAGCCCTTGCCGACATACAAACGCTGGAAGAAAATTTCGCGGACTGTAAAGGGCGGAAAATCTGTTTCATAGGAGATGGACGGAACAACGTAGCGCGTTCTTTAATGGTCATTTCGGCAAAATTGGGTGTGCATTTCACGGTTATAAGCCCGCCCGGCCTCAGCCCCGATAAGTTTTTAACGGATAAATGCAAAACGCTTGCGGAAATTTCCGGCTCTAAAATTGAAATCACCAGCGATTTGAACGCGGTGAAAAGCGCGGACGCAATCTACACGGATGTTTGGGTGTCCATGGGTGAGGAAACGAAAAAAGAGGAACGCCGCGAACTTCTGAAGCCGTATCAGGTCAATGAAGCCCTGATGCATAAGACCGGGCGCAAAGATACGATATTCCTGCATTGCTTGCCCGCGGTACGCGGCGAAGAGGTAAGCGCGGAAGTAATCGACGGCGCTCAGTCCCGCGTGTGGGATGAGGCGGAGAATCGCAAACACACAATAAAGGCGATAATGCTTGCCAGCATTGGCAGTCTGTAGTTGGTTTTTTATTCACGGTAAGGATTGACGCTTCTTTATACGGCAGAGATGCCAATTTTATGGATTTGAAAACTCGCCGCTTTGAGTGTATATCGCTAATGACAATATGTAAAAACGCGGGGGATAGACAAATTTTTCATCATATAGTATCGTAAGCGAACGTGTAAAACCTTTCGGAAAGACGCTAAACAGTCCGCGCATAGACTTTAAGGCGAAAACCTTGCTTGTCATGCGCGTTTTCCGGCAAACAGGTGATTTTTAAGGAGTTCAGATATGAGTAACGTTGTTTTTTCCGCCCGGACAAGGACGGCCTTTGGTTCCGCCAAGTCCGCCGTTTTGCGCAAGCAAGGACGGGTACCCGGCGTGATATACGGAAAAGGCGAGACCATCCACATAGACCTCGATCAGCGGGAATTAGCGGGAGGCTTGCGTTCCATCTCGGAGAGCACCATAGTTAAAGTAAACGTTGACGGTGCGGCGCACGATGCCTTTGTAAAGTCAACACAGCGGAACATACAGGACGGCAACATATTTCATGTGGATTTTTACGAGATAGAGATGGGAAAAGTATTGCGTGCCCGTGTTTCGTTGCATATTACCGGAAACCCCATCGGAGTGCGTGAAGGCGGTATACTGGAAACGCCCATGCACGATATTGAAGTCGAGTGTCTTCCCAAAGATTTACCGGAGCGCGTGAATATCGATATTTCCGGATTGGGCGCGAACCAGTCTATACATGTCCGTGATTTGCCTCTTGGTAAAGGGGTAAAACTCATATCCGCCGAAGATCAGGTAGTGGCGCTTGTCAAGTTCGCCAAAGCTGAGGCCGCGAAAGCGGATGAAAACGCCGAAACCGCGCCTCCTGCCGCGAAAACCGGTGAAAAAAGCTAACGGAGTGTGTGATGTCTGAAAAAAAAAACGAAAAACAGCATAAAAAACCGGAACATGAAGAAGAATCAGAAATCCAAAAGCGCTTTAAGCGCCACCCTTTTGTATTCATAGGGACGGTACTGGTTCTCATAATAGTCATAATCGCCTTTGTTCTGGTTCCCGCAATTGTTCCTGGCGAGGGTATAGCTTCTTCTCAGTTTACTTTCGGCTATTGGGACAAAAAGCCAGTAGCGTATTCCAGCGGTGGATTTTTTGCCAGCATGAGGGAGCAGTATTCAAATATTGCTCGTTTCTATCAAATCAGTGAATATCAAGTATGGCGCAGCGCGTTTGAAGCTACTGTTATACGGACGGCGGTCTTAGACATCATGAATAAATCTGGTTATACCCCGTCAAAAGCCATTGTTGATAAACGTGTCGCCGCGCTGCCGCAATTTCAGGAAAACGGACGTTTTTCGGCGATAAAATACAAAAAGCTTGATGCCGCCTCGCGTATAAAGTTATGGCAGGATATGTCCAATGACATAATCATAGAGCGTTATCATGAGGATTCCGGCGCAATAAAAAGCGCGGACGCCGAAGCTGATTTTTTCGGGCGGATGGTTTTGCCGCAGCGTAAATTCAAGTTTGTGGGTTTTTCTTATTCCTCATATCCAGACGAAGAAGCCGCCGCTTACGCCAACAAAAACCCCGTCATGTTCAAAACTTTGTATCTTTCGCGTATAACGGTTTCCAGCGGTGAGCGGGAGGCTCAGGCGATTCTGAACAAGATACGTTCAAACGAGACAACTTTCGAGGATGCGGCGAGGGCGCAGTCTGAGGACAACTACGCGGATATGGGCGGCGATACCGGCGCAACTATGTCCTATGAGCTTTCGCTGGAGATACCGGACGAAGAACAGCGTGTATCCGTAATAAATCTGGCTAAAGATGAAATCAGTGAAGTTATAAGGGTTCCATCCGGTTGGGTCTTTTTCCGCGCCAACGAGCCGTCTCGTCCTTCGGATTTGCAGGACGCGGCGACATTGGAAAAAGTTCGTCTTTTCTTGATGGATAATGAGCGCGGCGTAATAGAGGACTGGCTTCTGGCGCAGGCAGAAAATTTCGCGCGGCAGGCGCGAACAGAAGGTTTTGACGCCGCCGCCGCAAGCGATGACATAGATTCTTACGACTTCGGAGCCGTGCCCATAAACTATGGAGACAGCCCGCTGTTCCCCGCCGTCAGCGCTTCTCAACCGCCCGGACTGAACGGAGTTGAAACAGATGAAAATTTCTGGCAGACTGCGTTTGCCACACCGATGGGCGAACCTTCCCGTCCTATCGTGCTTGGCGGCAGTAACGATAATATCGTTGTCCTGTACCCGGACGAGGAAATCATAGACGATGCCGACTCTGTCGAGAATAGCAAAACATCTTTCTCCGGCTGGTGGCTGTCGAATCAGACGCAGAGAAGTATAACTAACACGATTCTAACAAGTAAGAAGTTTGAAGATAATTTTGTCAGCACCTACTTTCGTTTATTTTCCGGCTCATAATGTTCCCACGTCCCGCCTAAATCGCTGAAAACGCAATGAAAGCGTTTTTCAGCGTTATATTTAATATGAAAACTTTAGGCGGGACGACGTCTGGGTATGCTGTATTAAAAGAGATGCCCCGCCATGCGATTTAGTGAAAATCATGATACCGGACAGCCGTGTCTTGAACAGGTAAAACGCGGTTTCTCCGTCTCTTACCGGGGCAAGATATTGCTTTCGCGGGTTGATCCGGTAAAACAGGCTGAACGCGTTGTTGCATCTTCACTGCCGCTCAATGAACGGACATTATATCTGCTGCCATCCCCACTTTTGGGCTATGGCATCCCGCTTATAATTGAAAAACTTCCGTCTGATTCGGCCTTGCTTTGCGTTGAGGCAGATGAGGTGCTGGCCGCTTTTTCTCAAAAATACATCAACGCGCTGAATGTTGCCCACTTCGGCGCGATACATTTCATACAGACAAAAAGCCCGTCCGCGCTTGCATTTTTCGTCCGTAAGACTTGGGGGCAGCGTCGTTTCAGGCGGGTGGAAACACTGTGTATAACGGGCGGCTGGCAATTGAACGCGGAAATCTACGAGGCGCAAACCGCCGCGCTGCGCCGCGTCATCGCGACGGAATGGTCGAACGCGATGACCCTAAGTAAACTGGGACGCCTGTATATACGCAATGCTATCCGTAATCTTGTATCACTGGCATCTTGTCCCGGCGTGAACGCACTTTCTTTTGACGGACGACCGGTGTTCGTTTTAGGCGCGGGACCTTCCCTCGATGATTTTCTTGACAATTTTGAGCAAGAGCCGCCGCCAGAAGGCTGCGTCGTTATCTGCGCCGATACCGCTTTACGTCCGCTCAAGGAGCGCGATATTAAAGCCGATTTGGTTGTCGCGCTGGAATCCCAGCACTGGAATTTGCGGGATTTTAGCGGATTGGGCGGCTGGCACATTCCTTTGGCGATGGATTTATCCGCTCTTCCCGCAGTAAATAAGGTTTTAGGCGGGGAAACTTACTTTTTTTGGACGCGCTGGACGGAGTTGAGCTTGTTTGAACGGCTTTCTGTCCTCAAACTTTTACCGCCGGAGCTGCCCGCACTTGGTTCTGTCGGCTTGAGCGCTGTCAGTCTTGCGCTTTCTTTGGGAACGGGGCCTGTTTTTACAGCCGGAATAGATTTTTCGTTCACGCTTGACAAGTACCATTGCCGCGGGAGCCCATCCCACAGCGAGGCACTGGCCGGGCATACACGTTTTGGCACTATATATCCCGCCGCCGCGTTTATGGCCCGCCATGTCCACGGCACTCTTCGCAGCGATCCGGTTATGAAGAATTACCGCGACTTGTTTGAAGCAGAATTTGCCGGATACGGGCGTGTTTTTGCTATTGAGGGTGGTCTGCCTCTTGGTGTGGAGACTTTGTCTTATAAGGAGGCTTTGTCCACGATACGGAAAGTGGACTTTGATAAGCTTGCCGTTTCCGGCTTTCCGCGTTCCGACGAAGGCTGTACACCTAAGTCTGCGCTGATAAAATCTTTTATTGAGAGCGAGTTGGCTATGCTTCGCGAGCTTCTTAGTATTCTGAAAGGCGAAACGGGAACGGAACATCTTGACTTTTTACTGGATGCACTTTCATATCTATGGGCGCATTTTCCAGATTGCGCCGGAATGGGGGAGGTGCATCCTTCCTCCGCCGACATTGCTTTCCTAAAACGTGTTCGTGTCGAAATTGAACCTTTCATAAAAACATGGACATCTTCCCTTAAAGGGCTTTAGCCGCCGCAATCCTTAAAACAAAAGTTTACTCGTACCGTATTCGCGCCGGCTGCTAAGCGGATTGACAAATAATGCTTTGCAGGTATAGGGTGCAGTATGAAAAAATTACTTGTTTTTGCGGCGCTTATATGTTCTTGCGCGAAATTGTATACCGCGTCTTCAGAGGCGCGTGAAAATCAGTTTGTTATTGAACTTGATGGCAACCGGACCACGGGCTACTCGTGGACATATACTATGGAGCCAGACGGCGTTGTTAGGGAGGTTTCGTCGGAGTACCGGAATTCTGGAACGCGAAACAGCGCGGGCGCTGGCGGCGTTTTCGTTTTTGTTTTTGAGAGCGTAAACCCAGGCTCCGCTACGCTGCGGTTTAGCTACGCGCGCCCGTGGGAAAGCGGCGTTGAACCGGCAAAAAATATGTCTTACACGCTTACTGTGGATAGTTCAGGCAAAATAAACGTAGTTTCGGAACAGGTAAAATGAAGCTATGTTATCGCAAAGGCAGGTTTTAAAACGGCGGAGATAACTCCGCCGTGAATAAAAAGATTGACGGTTTGTTCAGAACCAAACCAGATTTTGACGCTTAAGGGGGAAAGCTGTCAGAAACCGGTTTTCTAATTCGAACGTCCGGTTAACCTATTTTTCTATACGCTACATAATAGTGAAATGTACCATCTGATGCCCACCAGAAACTTCTGTTGTCGATAGTTGGCATCAAAGAAGCCCTGTAACCGTTTTCCATCCACGATGCAGGTAATTCTTTGAACAGATTCTCCACATCGTAGTAAGTCGGCTGAATATTTGCCTTGTAAACCTCTATTCTTTTCCAGCCGCCGCCGCCCAAACCTTTGTTGGAATTTACTTTTCTATATTCATGTATTATTGAATAGCTGTTGCTAATGAACATAGGCGGCGTTTTCATTTTCAAAGTGTCTTTAGGATCTTCTTCAATAATCCGGTATCTAAATTCTCTGTAAAATTCCTTTTGTTCCGAGTAACATAACATCACGCCGATAAATGACAGCGCAATTAATAAGCCTATACGTTTCATTTTCCTGCCTCCATCCGTATCATTGGTAATATCAGCCCGCGTACACGCGCAAAATTTATCCGAAAAAGGCTGTTTTAAATTCTTGATTTTTGGAAATTTATTTATTTTCATGTTAGCCCTCCGCTCTTTGAGCGCTCATAAGTTTGCCGCGCTGTCCGCTTAATTCAAGATATGCCAATTCCGCAAGTCCGAAACCCGCGCCGCGTGTAAAATCTTTAGCGTATTCGTCATACAGCATATCTTCGTACATTTCACCCGCGAAACCACCTTTGTTGAATTCAGATTTTTCAACGGTTTTACGCATTCCGGTTATCAATGTTTTTAACAAAAAAGTTTCAAGAGCTTCGCATTGTTCGTAAAGTTTATCTTTTTTATTTACAAAAGTTTTTCTGGATAATTTCATTTCATTATTATCTTCAAAATTTATTTCATTGTTTGCGGGCAAATTTGATTTTAAAATTTCGGAAAAATCCTGCTCATCCATTATTTTATTTGCCGTATTGTTCATCGCCGTCAACGAATCAATTGCGTATCGATTGTTATCAAACTGAAATTCCGCCGCGCTTATAACTGACATAATTATTCTCCGTCGTACCCGCGCTACCGTTTCAATCCTGTAGCAGTACCAAGCATATTATCACTTGTTTGAATAGTGCGCGAATTAAATTCATAGGCGCGCTGCGCTACGATGAGGTCTACCATTTCACGTACGACCGAAACGTTCGACATCTCAAGAAATTTATGTATCGTCTGCCCCATGCCCTCAAATCCGGGTCTCCCTGGTATCGCTTCACCTGAGGCTTGCGTTACCTTAAAAAGATTTTCGCCTACAGCTGTGAGTCCTACCGGATTTGGAAAGCGGTACAATTCTATCTGTCCGACAGGTACCGGATCTTCTTGATTTGGCAGTTTTACGGTAACCGCTCCGGTTTTTGTAACATTTATCGTCTGCGGCAGAAAATTTTCCGGCATAATTATATCGGGGAGTACCCAATATCCGTTACTTGTAACCAGACGTCCATCACTGTCAACTTTGAACGCACCGTCACGAGTGTACGCGTAAGAGCCGTCATACATTTGAATTCTAAAAAAACCTTCACCTTGAATCGCCAAGTCATATACATTGTCTGTATTTTGCAAAGAGCCTTGTGTAAACATTCTTTGAGTCGCGGCAACTTTCACGCCATGTCCCATTTGTATTCCTACTGGCGTTACCGTATCTTCCGTGGCGGGTGTTCCCGCTATGCGCAAAGTTTGATAGAGCAAATCTTCAAAATCGGCGCGTACTTTTTTAAATCCTGAAGTATTTACATTCGCCAAATTGTTGGAAATTGTATCTATATTTGTTTGTTGTCCAATCATTCCGGACGCACCCGTCCATAAACTGCGAACCATTATGCCTCCTGCCTCAATTTCATTTTCGGTTTCCACTGAAAGAAGTTTACACTTTTGTGCGTCCGCTTCAGGCAAGAGGCTTCTTAACGCATACCGCGTGTCGAGTTTGAGACTTCGTGTGCAGTTAGATCCTAGCCTGTGAAAGCCCCACTCTGCTCTTGACAAACGCGGAGTGGATATACTAAGCTAAAAAATTAGTGGGCTTGTATGCAATGTGTTTGCCTGCAAGTCTTGAAAATGCGCGGCATTTTGCTGTTTATAATTAGGAGGATTTATGAGCGCCGTTATAAGGCTCAAAAAATTTGGCTCAAAAAAACGTCCATTTTACCGTATTGTAGTTATGGATTCACGTTCGTCGAGGGATGGCAGAACGATTGAGGAATTGGGTTACTATCATCCCATAGCCCGGGAGGATACGCAAATATCTTTCGATGTCGCAAAAGTGGTAAAATGGCTGAAAGCTGGCGCGCTGCCAAGTCACACTGTAAGAAAGATTTTTAATAGAAAAAGCGTAAAAATGCACAACCCGGAACAGGCGCTGAATTAAACGTTGCCGGTAAGTGAAGCAGGATTATAAGGGGTTGTGTTTGGAAAAAGAACTTATTGAATATATTGCGAAATCAATTGTAGATGACCCGTCCACTATATCGGTGCAGGTAGTGGATGAAGGCGCGTCTACGATTTTGGAGCTTACCGTGGGCTCCGATGAAATCGGGAAAGTGATAGGCAAAGGCGGGCGTATCGCCAGAGCGATAAGGACAGTTTTACACGCATCCACCGCTAGCAGCGGGAAACGGACTATTTTGGAAATCCTTGATAGATGATCGTTTTGTGAGCGCCGTTGTTCTGTCGCCGTTTGCGCTGGAAGGCTTTGTCAAAGTCCGATCGCTTTCTGGAGAAACAGAACATCTTTTGCGGCTTTCTTCCGCAATTTTGCGTGGTAAATCCGGTGAGCGCGTTTATGAAATCGAAAAAACGCGAGTCATTGAGGGATTTTCCGGGCATATCCTTGTAAAATTTAAAAATATTGATACGCCGGAAGCGGCAAAAACGCTGTCCGGCTCGGAGATTTTGCTTTCACGTGCAGAGGCCGCGCCGCTGGATACTGGTGAATATTACATAGAAGACCTGAAAGGACTTCGCGTGGTTGACGACGGCGGTGAAACGCTTGGCGAGGTAAGCGGAATACTGGAAGGCGGCGGCGGGCAATTGCTTGAGATGAGTCTTCCGTCCGGCGCGTTGAAACTAATACCTTTCCGTAACGAATTTTTCGGAGAAATCAATCTTGAAAAAAACGAGATAACGCTTATTGTTACTTGGATCCTTGAATGAAGTACACAGTGCTTACTCTCTTTCCCGAAATAATTGACGCTTTTTTTACGACATCAATAATGGCAAAGGCCGTTTCACGCGGCATTGTGGAGTATCGATCGATAAACATTCGTGATTATGCC
Source organism: Spirochaetaceae bacterium (assembly GCA_031255655.1). Taxonomy (GTDB): domain Bacteria; phylum Spirochaetota; class Spirochaetia; order Treponematales; family Breznakiellaceae; genus JAIRMY01. Next base: position 10,872 of record JAIRSB010000110.1, read on the forward strand.
AAAGATAAGCATAAGACCTGCGATGACGCGCCTTATGGCGGTGGAGCCGGTATGCTCATGCTGCCGGAGCCGCTTTCGGACGCACTCAATGCGGCGGGAGCCGGCTTGCCAGATAAGCGCGTCATCTATCTTTCGCCGTCCGGTAGACTGCTGGCTCAGGATTTGGTAAAAGAACTGGCGCGAGAGCGGGAACTTATCCTGATTTGCGGACGTTATGAGGGCATAGACCAGCGCGTTATCGATCTATATGTCGATGATGAGATTTCCGTTGGGGATTACGTGTTGTCTTCCGGGGAAACTGCCGCGCTCACGCTCATTGACGCCAGTTACCGGCTGTTGGATGGCGTTATCAGTGAGGAATCTCTTGAAGAAGAAAGTTTTTCGGACGGGCTTTTAGAATATCCCCAGTATACACGCCCGGAAATATATGATAGTATTGAGGGAGGAATGCGTGTGCCCGAGATTTTACTTTCAGGGCATCACGAAAATATTAGGCGCTGGAGATTAAAAAAACGTGTCGAAAAAACTTTCGCGAACCGCCCCGATTTGCTACATAGAGGCTTGAAAAATGGGCTTTTCGACGACGAGATTCGCGAAATTATTGACGCTCTTTCCGGCGTAACGGAGGGATTTCATGAATGAAATTAAGGCTCTCGAAGAAGCCCAAATGAAGGAAAATGTAACTTTTTTTAGACCAGGCGACACTGTTAAAGTGCATTTTAAGATTGTCGAAGGCGGGAAAGAGCGTATCCAGATATACGAAGGTCTTGTCATAGCGATAAAGAATTCTCGTATCGGGAGAACTTTCACAGTACGCAAGAATTCTTACGGCGTAGGCGTTGAGCGGGTGTTCCCGATACATTCCCCGCGTATAGCCAAAATCGAGGTTAGCCGTTCAGGTAAAGTGCGCCGCGCAAAGCTGTATTACATCAGGCATAAAATTGGTAAGGCTGCGAAGATCAAAGAGCTTTTGGGTAAAAAAAGTACTGTTACCAAAAATACCGCTTCCGGGTCGAAAGCTTCTTCCCGCACGGTTGTGAGTGGTGAATGAACCGGCACGCAAGATTCGCGCGCAAATCTTGTGAGCGCAAATCTTGCGGCAGAATTTTTAATAAAAATTATAGGGCGGGGTATTGCCCTTATTAGCGGCGAACATGCGAAAAATTTTAACAGCCGATCTGAAAGAAGGCCAGACTTTTTCAGTTCCGCTTTTCATTGATGATGATAATATTTTTGTCCCTAAAGAGACGCCTATTCTCAAAAAAGATTTAGACTTGTTAAAAACTCTTGATATAGTCGAATTGTTCATGGAGGGTGTGTCTCCGGAGATTAATAAAGTTGCTGTAAAAAAAATTCCGATTTCTTCTTTTTCGCAAAGAAAATTTGTGAATGCCGGTGTTTCGGAGGCCGTCGACAAGCTGATAATTTTTGTCAACAGTATTTTTGCCGCTGTTAAGTCTAAAAAGAGCGTTAATATACGTCTCTTATGGCACATTACCGATTCTCTGATGGGAATTGTAAAAGCATACCGTGACGACGCTTTGAAACTTATACTTTGGAAGGATGTCAAAGCGGGTTTTGAGATGGCTAAAAACTCAGTTGACACCGCAATTCTTTCCGCCGTTATCGGAGAAGAATTTGCTTTTTCGGAGACTAAAATCAAAGAACTCATCGTCGCGGCCTTGTTGCATGATGTCGGTATGTTAAGACTGCCGGAGGCGCTAATAAAAAAAGTAGGAGAGTTGTCCAACAGGGAACTGATTATAATTCAATCTCACACGCTTCATTCTTTTAACATCATGAAGAAAGAATTCATGTATCCCGAAAATGTTTGCCAAATCGCGCTTCAGCATCATGAACACTGGGACGGAAACGGATATCCTAGTCGTATTTCCGGTGATAAAATAGACACCAGCGCCCTAATTGTGACTGTTGTGGACTCTTTCATTGCAATGATGAGCAGGAAGGCCTATCGCAACACTATGACGGGATATCAAGCTATGAAGACGCTGCTTTCCGAAAACGCTGTGTACTTTTCACCCGAAATTCTGAAAATGTTTGTGAAAATTATGGGAATATATCCCATAGGTTCCGGTGTATTGCTGAATGATAATTCAATCGCTATGGTCGTCGGCACAAATGCCAAATTCCCTCTTCGTCCCGTGGTGCAACTGCTGTTCGATAAAAGCGGCGATGTGACAGCGAACGATAAGAGTATCAACCTTTCAACAGATAAAAAACTATTCATAACCTGCGCGGTAGATATCAAGAGCTTCATGGCTTGAAAAACCGAAGCGATAACAAAAAAGCGTCCGGTTATAAGAAAATTGCTGGTAAACAAGGTGAAGACAGGGCGGCGGCTTTTCTTGAGGCTGCCGGACTGCGTGTAGTTGGGCGGAACATACGTTGCCAGTCGGGCGAGATCGATATAGTCGCTGTTGACGGCGACGTACTCGTTTTCGTGGAAGTTAAAGCATGGTCTACATACGCTATCGAAAATCTCGAATACGGAATAAACGAAAAAAAGCAGCGACGAATAATAGAAACATCTAAGTATTTTCTCGAAAATCATCGAGAATATAGAGATATGTCAATTAGATTTGATGTCGTCTTTATACAAGCGGATGCGGTTACGCATATTGTTTCCGCTTTTACGGAGAATGTATGGCTGTCGAGCAAATAGAAAAACGTAAAAAAACACATGACCCTACAAGGATTGCAAAATTAAAGCAAGCGATAAATAATGAAGAATATCTTTCAGGGGCGATTTACCATATTGCCCAGGTTTTAAGTAATAGAATTTTGGGAATACAGGAAGGCGGAGCGTATGACGAGCGAAAATTGGAGGGGCGGAGATAGGCGAAGGCGTTCACGGCGCAGCGACCGCCAGTCAAACAAGCGTCAAAGCAATTTTGGAAATTCCGCCGGACACGGTGGGACTGAGCGCGGTAATAGCAGGAAAGGCGGAAGAGAATTTGAAAAAAATAGTAAAAGCGCTGGAGCGCGTCCTAAATGGAAGTACACTAAACCGCGAATCGATCCTATCCCGACGCCGATATGTCCGTACTGTAACGAGGCGATAAAAGATCTAGTCTGTGCCGTCAGCAACAGGGAGGGGGCGGCAGCGCATTTTGAATGTGTATTAAAGCGTGTCGCGTCTGCGGAAGCTATCGAAAGAGGCGACACTGTGAGTTATATAGGGGGCGGGCGTTTCGGCGTAATCGTGTTTGATAAATCGCACAGTCCGCGCGGTTTCAAAATAAAAAAAATAATTGAGTGGGAACAAAAGGATAATCCTATTCCGTGGCGTAAACGTTTGGCAGACCGTTTTTCGATTACATAGATTTAGCAACGAGCGCGGTTTGCCGCGAAATTCGCATGCGAAGTTCGCGTTCATGCGCGGATACATTTAACAAAGGGTTCACGGGCACGCTGCTGTCAAATTTTTCAGCGTGTCTAATTAAGGGAGTTTAGTATGATTGGAATAATAGGCGCAATGGAAGAGGAAATTGAAATTCTCAAGGGTATGATGCAGAATTGTGCATCGGAAAAAATAGGCGCATTTGAATATTTTACCGGATATCTTGAAGGTAAACAGATAGTTCTTTCGCGCTGCGGTATAGGTAAGGCTAACGCCGCCATCGGCGTGTCGTTAATGATGAATAAATTTATTCCGAACCTTGTAATAAATACCGGCTGTGCCGGTGGAGTGAATCCGGCGGGACTGACTCCGGTTCTCAATTTCGGCGATATCGTTGTCTCGTCATCGCTGGCATATCATGATTTTGATATTACAGCTTTCGGTTACGCTACGGGGCAGGTCCCGGGCATGAAGAATGAGTTTTTCGATGTAGATAGCGGATTAGTGGAAACGGCTGTTGAGGCTATTAAAGAGCTTAAAAGCGAAGGCGCTCTTCCGGCTGAGATGAATTATGTGGAAGGATTGATAGTCTCCGGCGATGTTTTTGTATGTGATTCGGCGCCTGTTGAAAAAATCGTGCAGCTTTTCCCGAAGGTGAGGGCTGTCGAGATGGAAGGTGCCGCAATAGCCCACGCCTGCTCACTTTTTTGTGTTCCGTGTATTGTGATACGGGCTATGTCCGATATAGCCGGTGAAGAATCACCTATGAAATTTGATGAATATCTGCCCACGGCGGCAAAACATTCATCGGAAATTGTAAGGCGTATAGTAAGACTGTATTATCTGCCGTAAACTTCCTCGTCGGGCAGCTTGGGGGCGGACGGCATGCTTATATCGATAGAGAAGCGGCTCTCCGCGATTATGCCGCGCTGCTCAATCCCGCCTTCGGACGAGACCAATACGGCTTCCACCTGCCAGACAAATTCATCCGCGTCAAGAAGCGTTAGGTCCGATAATGTGTAGGCGGGGGTGCGTAACGGATTTGTGGAGACGATTGCTCTGCCGCTGCCTGCGCGGTACACTCTTAATATGTAGGCGTTGGCGCCCGTTACACGGTTCCATGTGAAATTGATGTTGCGCGTTGCGCGAAGTTCTTCCGCACCGAAACTTTTACCCCGTGCGGGGCTAAGTCCGGTGGGGGCCGGCAGACGCGACACGGGCGCTACGCGGAAACTAGAAGGCGTTTGCGGGCTTATGTCAAAACCGCCCGTTGTTTCTGCCTGAATGGTCCATGTATAAGAACCGGAAGAAAGAGGCGGCAGGTTTATCGTTCGTCCCGGGTTTTCTTGTTCAAAGACAGGCGCACCGTCCCGAAAAAGTATCAGGCGAGCGTTCAGCAATGGTTCACTGGACTCCCAAGTTACAACAGTTTCTCCGTGCACCGCACTCAAACCGTCAATTTCCGCGCCGTCAGGCGGGTTTTCCAGCGTTATGCGGGACGAAGATTGTATTACAATACGGCGGACGGCGCTTTTTATATCTTTATCATTGATAACATTTGTTAATCGCCAGTAATAATCGCCTGCGGCAAACGGCCCGAAACGTCCAGACATTTGCAACGCTGTTTCTTCCACAGCTTCATCAATTAAAAGCGTTGAAAAGCCGCTGTCGCGGGCCAACTGAAAATGAGACGGCGTCTCCAAGTTACTGTTCCACTGGAAACGGATGTCTTCGAAACGGGTTTCGCTCACGCTGTAGTTATCCGGTGGAAAAACGCTTTCAAACACGATCAGATTTTCAACCGCGTTAAACTGGCGGGTGATAGACCAAAACTCTCCGTCGGTAAGGCTTACCCTCCAAAAATATGTTCCGCTTTCTAAATGCATAGATGCCGGATCCAATGAATAGTAGTTGTTTCTTACAGGTGTCTTTATCAGCGGGTCTTGAAAATCAAGATTGTCCGCGACTTCAAACATATAGTCAGAATTGGAATCCCCGCTTTTCCATGAAAACAGCACGCTTTTGGCGTCCGGTCCGACGTTTACAAACGCCACGTCGTCAGGCATAGTTAACGAGGGGGCTGTAACTTCTTCTTCGGTGGAAGAAATGGTAAACACGGCTGGGACGGAGTCCGCTTGGACATTAGCCAAGCCTTCCCATTCGGCAGGGTACAGCCTTTTTACCTGCCAGTACCAAATACCCGCGCCAAGTCCTTCATAATTTAAGGAATCGCCTTGCACATTATGCTGAAACACGGGATTTTGCATTTGTGGATCGCTGGATACTTGCACTGTGTATAAGTTCAAATTTTCATCCGTTGACCATTGGAAATGTACGGCGGGACGTAACGGAATTAAACTGCCTGCCGCCGGAGTTATAACTTGGGGAATTTCGGCGGCGACTATCGTAAATTTGCTCGCTATCGTGAATTCGGATGCCGGAGGCGCGGTTTCTCCTGGCATGAGTTTGGCGGCAAACACCCGCCACCAGTATATTCCGGGTTTCAGATTCACAGTCCGACTGCTGGAAACACCGGCATTGGCGGATTCGATTAGTCCGGAAAAACGCTGGTCGGCGGCTATCTGAAAATATATTGTGTCGCCCGGTTCAAAATTGGCGGTGTTCCATGAAAAAGTAACGCTCATTTCATCATCATTTGTAACATAGTATGCTGACGGAGCGGGTGATAATGCGGATACCTCAGCTGAATTAATAAGTTTTCCCGCGGAGTCCAG
>JAIRSB010000118.1 GCA_031255655.1 Spirochaetaceae bacterium
CTACGATGTGGAGGATATAGAACGCCACATCAAGGCAGCGGGGGACTTTAAGCGTTTTTTTTCAAATATCCCGCTCTTAAACGCTGGCTCGCCGGTACCGACAGCGGGATAAAGTAACTTTTTTAGCGGGGGAGTAAAGATTCCCCCGCTTACTAAGACTTCCAAAATGTGAATAATAAAAAGACATTCGCAGACAGCGGATAATCCGTTCACGCGGGTTCGATGATCCGGTATTAGAAGTAAGAAGTTGTATTGTCAAATAATTTTCCGCAAAGAACTAAAAGTTAATCACACACAATCCAAATTTTTTGTAATACACTTACGCTCCCAAAAATTGCCGCCCACCTAAATTTTCCGAAACTAACTTTCTAACTGCGGCTTTCTCGTAAAATCAGGCTTAACTTAGCAATGAAACAAACCGATAAAAGATTTAACATGGTTTAGGAATATTATAAAACTGTCAGTTATCCCGCCTTCTAACGCGGGGAACCGGCGAAGCGGCAAATTTTCAGTCCGCCCCTAAACTTAAATACCGCTTATTCCATTGTTTTTAGGAACGCCGCCGGAAACGGTAACGGTAGTTTTAAAGGAATACGCGAAAACGCGGCGAACATATTTTCAGCGCCGCTTTAAAACGAAGTTGACCGTCAGTGTTCCGGCGTGAATGTCATTGGCGGCGGCGGCAAATTTTCGCCGCGCTTCTTGACAAAAGGGCGTTTGAATATAGTTTGACAAAGCTTATTCGAATCAATATACTGGATTACACTTAATAAATCCATTATTGCATGATAGTCAGATAGGAGAAAAACCGTATGAAAACAGGCAGTTCAAAAGTATTTTGCCTCGTTCTTTTTGTAAGTTTGTTGGCAATTCCAGCCTTCAGCGACAGCGAAACCATCGCGTATGAGTCGATAATTCTTGATGATTTTGACGGCTCGCCCTACGAGATTGATGGTGAGGAATACCATTACACGTGGAAAGCTGTTGGCAGCAAATTTTCCACAAAAACAGACACCCAGTCATTCCCCGTCGTAAGTCCGGTAGCAACGGCCCCTCAGGCGCTTCTGAGGCAGAAACCGGACATTAAAAGTCTTGGCATACAGGGTGCTTTTGACAGACACGGATTTAACTGGATAGACATATATCCAACTTATTCGGACGGTGACGGCCAGCCTACGGAGATACCGTTGAATGGGCGTACCAGAATGATTGATCTATGGGCGTGGGGTTCCAACTTAAGCTACAGGCTGGAGGCCTATATTAGGGACTATCAAGGAAGAATTCATGAAATACCGCTTGGAAACCTAAAATTTGCCGGATGGAAGAATCTCCGTGCAAATGTTCCAATCAGCATACCAATGATTTCTAATGTTCTGCCGCGTTCAACACATGTTTCGACTTTCGTTAAGTTTCGACTTTGGACAGACCCTGATGAACGCACTTATGTAGACCTTAAACGCGATATGAACGGCAAAATAACTCAGATAGTGCCGTTTTATCTTTATATTTCCCAGTTAAAAGTGCTGTCAGATATTTATGAAACCGTTTATGACGGAGATGAGCTAGCGTATCCAAAAAATACTGAGGCGCTCTGGGCTAACGTCGAAAACGCTGATAACGCTGATAACACAGCAAATAATAATTAAAAGCGAGGTTTAAATGAAACGCATTGTATTAACAGGTTTGGGCATTTTTTGTGCGGCTGCTCTGTTTGGGCAGGCCGCTGAAATCGGTACGCCGGACGCTACCACTATGGAAGACGGTTTGCCGCAGCAGCGTCTTTCCGAGGTTTCGGTTGACAAGTTCGAAATGGAAGGTCTCTGGCATTCCGCTATTTCTTCTGACACCGGTTATTCCTTCAGCAGACTGTTCGACGGGGGGCCGCATAGCAAGCCGCCTGTTGAAGGCGAGGCGGAATTAAACATTCCCGATGTAAAAGTTTTGGGCACACGGGTAGACTTTTTACGGCGCGGTTACACCAGCCTTTACATCACCGCGTCCCGTCCTATACCTGTAGAGGGAATAGTGAAAACGGTTTCTATATGGGTTGCCGGACGTAACTATAATCACAAACTCAATCTCCTAATTCAGGATTTCTATGGACGGAATTTTGAGATTTACATGGGAAAACTGAACTTTCAGGGCTGGAAAAAACTTACCGCCGCGATACCGCCTCAGCAGGAAGTCGGCATGAACGGAGTAGTCCAGCAGAACTATCATTACAGCAACATCTCAGGATTAAGAATCGTCGGGTTTAGAATCGACTGTGACCCGATGGAAGCATATGGCGCATACTATGTTTACATGGACGATCTTAGGGCGATTACCGACCTGTTCACGGAAAACATGCGCGATCCTGACGACCCTGTTGACGACTGGTAGACCGCCGCGCTTTGATATATTTGACTGGATTTCACGCGATCGAGGAACGTATAAAAGCTAACGCGGCGAATTGTGTTTTGCTCGTTGCTAAAGCCGGTCCAAGAGCGCGTGAAATCGCCTCCCTTGCGGCGAAATGCGGGGTGCGTGTTTTACGTACTGGCGCAAGTGATTTAGACCGTATTTCACAAGACCACCGGGGACTTGCTCTTGAAGTAAGCGATGACAAGCAGTCCCCAATTACTTTTACATCATTTCTGGAATCACTTGACGGCAAAAGAGATGTACTCGCGGTGATGCTGGACGAAATAACCGACCCGCACAATTTCGGCGCTATCATCCGTTCCTGCGATCAGTTCAATGTTGATATTGTAATCACACGGGATAGACGCAATGCCAAACACGCGCCCATTATCGCTAAAACATCAGCGGGCGCGTCCGCATGGGTGCCCTCCGTATGTGTCGCGAATTTGGCTCGTGCCGCAGAACAACTAAAAGAAGCCTCCTTTTGGATATACGGCGCAGACATGAAAGGCAGTCCGGTTTATAATTGCGATATGCGCGGGCGAGTCTGCGTTATACTCGGCGGAGAAGGATCGGGGCTAAGTCGTCTTCTTAGTGAAAAATGCGATTCCCGCATAGCCATACCGTCTTCAGGACACATCGACAGCCTCAACGTTTCTGTCGCGGCTGGAATCATACTTTATGAGGTAGTGAGGCAGCGTGAAAACAAAGCTCCGGCTTGAAACAAACTTAGTGCCGGCAGTATCAATTGTAAAACAAACATATCCCATGAACTTTTTTAGCGCCCGCGCTTTTGAGAGTCCGTGCGCACACATCCATTGTTGAACCGGTTGTAAAGACATCATCAAAGACGATTACTTCTTCGGGTGGATTTTTTGTACAAAGTATTCGTCCTTGCAGATTCGTTAGACGTTCGGATTGTCCAAGCGTCTTTTGAGCTTTTGAGGCAATGCGTTTCAAACAGCGAAACACCGGAATATTCATCTGTTTTTCTAGTATTCGGGCGATATGCTCTATTTGATCCCAACCGGCTGTCTTTATTTTACCTTTTCGCGGTGGAACTGGCGTCCAGATTGCTCCACTCGGCAGGCAATTCATAGCGGAAATCAATTTTTCTGAAAAAAAACGGGCAAGAACTCGGTGCTTCCCGAATTTATACGCTTTTAATAGTGTTTCCGCTCTGCCTATGTATTGGTATAACAGAGTCATGCTGTCGTAAGCAACGGCTGGGGCATCTGTTCGCCGGCAATTCATGCAGATTTCCGCCTCTGAAATAAGCGGCCGTCCGCACGCGGAACAGCAACGCCTCTGTTCGCGCGGAAAACTATCATAACAATTTCCGCATAATCCAAACCATGCCTCGCGCTTGTTAAGCAATGTTTGTCCGCACACCGCGCAGCCTAATGGAAACAAGTATTCACGTATCAGACTTACTGTTTGCGAAAATTTTATCGTTTGCATACATATATTTCACGCTTATACCTAATTTTGCTTCAGTATTTACGCGGAATATAGTGAAAAAACTTATTAGCGACTGGATCATCCGGATCAATATCCAGTACTTTGCGGAACAGTGGTTTAGCTTCAATTTCCCGGCCTGTTTTCAGAGCTAAAATCGCTAAGTTTGAGATGATTTTTATGTTTTCCGTCTCTCGCGATAAGGCCGTTTCCAATTCGTGCCGCGCCGTATCATAATCTCCGGTCTCTATCAGGCAAATAGCAAGTTCGTTGTAAGTGTCCGCGTAATTTCCACCCGCTTCGATAGCTTTACGAAAGCATTCACCGCCTTCTTTCCAGCGTTTTAGCCTGCGCAATGCCCAACCCAGTAGAAACCAGCCATTCCATGAATCAGGGTGCGTTTCAAGAAATTTACGCAGTTTCTCCATGCCGGCCTGCTCATTGCCGCCGCTAATTAAGCTGTACGCCTCCTGATAAGCGTCGCCGACGTGTACGGCATTTTCCTCAAAAAGCACGGATTTGAGTTCCGAAACTTCGCTGGAATCTGGGAAAAGCCCGTCAAGCGCGGTAATAATCTCACGCGCCATGTTATAAGATCCTTTTTGTAGATGAACTAGCGCGGCATTTCTGAATTCAGTTAATATGTTTGGCTTAAAAGCAAGCACAAAGCCGCGATAATAATCGGATATTTTATCATTTGCCTGCTTCAGTGCCGCGTTATGGCAGATTACTCGAATCATGCCTGAGATTACCATTTCTATGCTAAGGTGTTTAATCGCTTCGGCGTTGGACTTTTCGCTTTCGTCATTGCCAGCGGGAAGTTCCACTGGCACCGGTATGGACGGATCAATTGAAAAGCCTTCAACGTTTATTTTCAATTTTAGGCTTTCCGGCACGTGTAAAAAGACTATCCTTGAAACGGCGCCGGAATTGTTAAAGTGTTTCATGTTGGTGTACCGGTATTCCCAGCCGATGCGGGCGCTGTCGCAATGGGTGGCGCGGCTGCCGTTGGAATAATCCTAACAGAAGTAAGATAATTACTCAGGTGTATTTTGTAAGACATAGGTATGGGATCATCGTAGGAAATGTGAGTAACAACCATGTCTTTCCTATCCGCTACATTTTCCACATTTGTGACTTTTCCGGCAATAACGTAGCTTTCAACAGGCTCATTAAAGTCGAATTTTATGCTTACACGTTTGTCCATTAAAAATTTGGAAAGACCTAGCATAATAAGACGCGCCCCGTTGAACGAAATATCACGCAATATGCAACGGCGAGGGACTCCCTCCATTGTAACTCCGACATCTTTCGTTATTAGATGCAATTTTCGCAAACTTTCCGGAGTTATATTTATGCGCTCGTCTTTACGTTTGGATGAAGTTACATTCGCTTCCAGTATGCTGCCGACAATTCCTATAAGATCATCCGGCGGCCTATTAGAAAATTGCAGTGTAAACATGAACATATCAGCTGCCTCATCGTATGAGGAAAATCCGGTTACCCGGGCGGAAACTAAAAACGCCACCTGCTCGCCGCTTGCCGGCGTTTTAAAAGTGAATTTGATGCTCGCTAAATTATTCGCTTCTTTTAATTTTTTTATGATGCCAGATTTATTACTGGCTACTACTTTGGCTTCTTCAAAAGTTGTCGAGTAGACGAAACACGGGAAAAAGTCTGAGCCGCATTTTAGAATGATCTGCTTTGTCTGCAATCCGGTTACTTGAATGATTTCCTTATTGAAAGTTACAGGAATGCTTTTGAATTCACTGTAGTAATCTCGTATTTTTTGTTGTGTTAAAATCCCCATATTATAATGACCATACCTCAATTTTCCTATTAAGTAAAGGCGAAATTACATGGACAACAGTGCCCATGTGTTCACGTTCCGAAAAGGTCGGGGAAGCAGGCTTTCGGCAATTTCTGACGCAAAAGCATATACGTTAGGAGAGAAAAGTGAGTTAGGCACTCGGTAATTCCTAGTGTAATTCAAAGAATACCTCATAAGGCGTTCTAAAGCCAAGAGTTTTCCTTGCTCGCTCATTTAGTGACCGCACTATCTCCTCTGACTCAATTCACGGAAATCATTCTGGACTTTCCTCTTTGACCGTAAGGTCGTTGGCTGGGCTTTAAGTTCCGACATGGAAACGGTTCATACGGCAATACCAGCGGTAGAGGCAGCCTTTGCCGTACCGGAAGGCGCGGGAGGGGTTGCCATTTCATTCCGATTAGGGTGTTTAGCATTGCTACGGCGGACTTTAGTTCA
>JAIRSB010000203.1 GCA_031255655.1 Spirochaetaceae bacterium
GCGACGGAGGAACACATGAATATGTTGAATGACAACCCAAAACGGATTACCCGATATTTTCTTGATCCCGCTATAGCCTATGCCTCAAATGTCTGAATATATATTGCCGGGTCAGTAAAGCGCACTTCATGTTTACTCAGTCTTTTCCTATAGGAATAAAATCAGGAGAATACACCGGAAAAAACAACAAATTAACTTTAGCTTTCACGCATATTTTCTCGAATAGCTTTTTTATGTGAAAGCTTACCCCGTCCATAATTATCGCGCAGACAGTTCGTGCTTTGTTTAACAAATTAAATTCGACCCACCTTTCAAAGCGTTTTCCCGTTATGGAATCGTTATAACATTCAAGCGCAATCTTTTTCGTGCATCACGGCGGACACTATATTTATCCAGTGAAACTTACGCCCCCGTTTTACCTCTTCAACCTTTAAACCACGCAAAATACGTCTGTATTCATGCTGAAGATGCTCCTATATACCTGTTTCTCCTCCGGTATTCCGATCAATCCTGTTCAGGTCTCTTTTCGTTTTTTACTCCGATTTTTCCAAATAAGACCTAGTTTCTTAAACATTTTATGTGCAGACTGAAAGCAAACGCCGAGTTTCTCCGCAAACTCTCTCAAATACCAGTCAGAATGTTCTTCAAGCAAACGTAACAGTTCATTTTTGTTAAATTTTCTTTTTACGTTCTTGTAGGAAATTTGGTTTCAAGCGAGCCTGTTTCTACAAGCTGTTTTTTCAACTGTAATACCGTAATGTATGACCCGCGTCTTTATACTCTAATTACGCATTTTCTGAATATCTTATCGTATGCCATGAGTCTTGGTATATCGTGCATACTCGATTGTAAAAGCAGAACTACTATATGTTTAATAGAGTTGTTTAGAAACTGAAGTTTCTAAACAACAACCGCTAAAAATGACTTGGGAGACAACCAACCGGGTTGTCGAACAATTCAATTATCGTTTCCGCATACGGACATTTCATAGGCGCTAACACCATGATAATCTCTCCGCTGTGTTTCAACGTCTCTCGCTCACTGCCGATTTTACAGTGAAACAGAACTTCGCACCGCCTATCACAGCGCGTTCTCACAAAATCTAAAGTTTGCGCTCCGCTCAGGCTCCCAAGCAAGCGCTTCGTGCTTGCTACGCTTGCAACACTGTGGGTTGCTTGTGGGCTGGCTGTGGGTTTATTGTGGAAGTGGTGTTAGCTCCCTGTGGAAACTCGGTGATTTGCTTGTGGACTCGGCGCGTATTGCTTGTGGATTGCTTGTGAGCTGGCTGTGGAGTTCACGTGGAGCTAAAATTCACTAGGCAAACGCTTCACGAGTAAGTTAAATTCTTTAGTGTTTGTTGCCTGAATCAGTGGCAAATTCAGTGTTTTTGAGGTCTACTTGTAAATATACGTTTAGTATTTATAAGTAAAAAAGAAAAAAAAGTTATAATTTTTTGCTAAAGCTTATTGACCAACATATAAACGCAGGATATAAATAAATCATGTGGCGAAAAGTGGCGAACGGTGGCGAACAGCGGAGGGAAAAAATGTTTGCGATTCGCCGGACCGCGGGAGACAAGAATGCTTAACGGTGGATATTTTAATACGCTGGACGAAAAGGGCCGGCTAACATTTCCCGCGGCGTTGCAGCGTTCGCTCTCCAGTGGACAACTCGTTTTGACGCGGGGAGTGGAGCCCTGTCTGTGGGTGTATCAGCCTGACAGATGGCGGGAATTCGCCGCCAAATGGGAGAGTGCGTCTCCCATGATAAAAGATGTCCGCAGAATGCAGAGACATTTTTTAGGCTGGGCGGCGGAGGTGGAAATAGATAAGTCCAGCCGCATAGCGATACCGCAGAGCTTGCGTGAATATGCCGGGCTAAAGCGGGAGTGCGTAATCATCGGCGTAGGGCAGCGCGTCGAAATTTGGGACGCCGCCACGTATAAGGCGGAAAATGAGGGCGAAGACGGCGAAAGTTTGGCTCTTGCGGCGGAACAGTTCGGCGGCTTGTTTTGACGGCGGCGCATACTCCGGTTATGCCGGAGGAAGCGGCACGGTTGCTTGTCCCGGAGGCTTTTTCGCCGGACGGAGCGGGGGAACTTATGGTGGATTGTACCCTCGGGGAGGGGGGACATAGCGAGTTTTTTTTGAGGCGTTTTTCCGGTTTGAAAATTACCGGAGTGGACGCGGATAAAAAAATAAGCAATGTAGCGCGGGAGCGCTTAAAAGAATTTGGCGGACGTATAGAGATTTATAACGGGTGGGCGCAGGATTTTTTATCCGGCTTAGGCGCGGGGGAAGCGCTGGAAAATCTGCCTGTAATGCCGCGTCCGGGTATCATCCTCTTGGATTTGGGGGTGTCTCTTTACCATTATGGGAAAGGGGGCAGAGGCTTCAGTTTTAGAGGGGAGTCGGAGCCTTTGGATATGAGGATTGATACCGGACGCGGCCTGACGGCCGCCGAAATTCTTGCCCGGCGCGGCGAAAAAGAGCTGGCTGATATGCTTTTTTTCAACGCGGAAGAACGCTATTCACGGCGGATAGCGCGGGCTATAGTCGAAACCAGGCGGTGGACGCCGATAACAAGCGCCGCCGCTTTGGAGCGGCTGGTATGGGACGCCGTGCCGTCCTCGTACCGTCACGGCAGGCTTCATCCGGCGACGAAGACTTTTCAGGCTTTGCGTGTGGAGGTGAACGGGGAACTTGAAAAACTTCCCGTTCTGCTGGAGGCGGCGTTTGAGGCTTTGCGTCCCGGCGGGCGGCTTGGCGTGATTACTTTCAATTCGCTTGAAGACCGGATTGTAAAGGGTTTTTTCCGTGCCAAAACGCGGAGGAAGCGCGGCGGGCATGGCCGTTTTGCGGACGGCGAGTCAACGCCGCCGGAAGCGGCGGCGTTGACCGCGAAGCCGGAGTGTCCTTCGCCGGAGGAGATTAAGGCTAATCCGCCTTCACGGAGCGCGAAACTGCGCGCGCTTGAAAAAGTGTGCGGAACGGAGGTTTGATATGGGCGCGAAATTTTTTTTGTATTTGATGGCGTTGAGTATACCGCTTTCGTTCGGGGCTGCGGTATGGCAGACGGCGCGTTACGCCGCGCTGAAGCGGGAAATGAGCATTCTTGTTGAGCGACAGGAGGAATGGATCGATAACAATAAGCGTTTGATAACGGATATTGCCGTGTTATCGTCGTCAGCGCGTATCGAAAGTTACGCGAAATCTGATGCGAGGCTCGAAAAGAAGGACCCCGAGGAGGTGCTTCAGGTTGTCATCGGGAACGATTAGGGCGCGGCGGATTTTTACCGGATGTTGATGTCGTTTAGGGAGGCCGCCGTTGTTGCCGGAATGGAGCTTTTGTCCGGCGGAGAGGCGGTTGACGGCTTTGGTTTTGATTCGGTTTGCGCCGATTCGAGGCAGGTTCGTCCGGGCGCGCTGTTTGTTGCGCTGGGCGGCGAGAGGAGCGACGGGCATGGTTTTGTTAGGGACGCTCTTAAGGCGGGGGCGGCGGGGGCGATAGTCGAAAAGTCGAAGCTCGCGGCTTTCGGGCTTTCGGACGCGGCGCGGCGGGATTTTGTTCTGCTTGCTGCTTGTGATTCGCTTGCCGCGTTGCAGCGGCTCGCGGCGGTTTATCTGGATAAGTTCCCAAATCTGCTCCGTATCGGCATAACCGGTTCGTCCGGCAAAACGACGACGAAGGAGTTGGCTGCCGCGATGATAGGTTTTGAACGCAGTGTTGTGTTTAATGAGGGAAACCTCAACTCGGATATAGGTTTGCCGCTTTCCCTGTTCAGGGTGCGGGAAGGGCACGAGGCAGGGGTTTTTGAGATGGGAATGAACCGTAAGGGTGAAATTGCGGAGTTGTCCGCCGTGTTGAGGCCGCAGATAGCCTTGATAACTAATGCCGGCAGCGCTCATGCCGGTATGCTTGGAGGCGAGCGGGAGGTGGCTCTTCAAAAAATGGCTGTTTTTTCGTGTTTTACGGGAGAGGAACTGGCGGTTTTGCCGGAAGAGGGTGCGTTCGCGGATTTTCTGGCGGAAGGTGTAAACGGAAATATCGTCCGTTTCGGGAGGACGGCTTCCACGAAATTCGGCGGTGCGGAATCGCGGGGACTTTCCGGCAGTGTTTTATTATGGGAGGGGAAGGCTGTGAATTTCGCTCTGCCGGGGGAATACAATGTCATGAACGCGCTCGCGGCGGCGGCTGTTGCCGAGGCCGCCGGCGTCAGCGGGGAGGCGGTGCGCGCCGCGCTTGCGGCGGCGCGGCCTTTGCCGGGTAGGGGCGAGCTTGTCGTGGGCGGCGTTACTGTTGTGAATGACTGCTACAACGCCAATCCTGATTCCATGGAAAAGGCAATATCGCTTTGCGATGGGGCCGCGCTTCGCGGGCGGCGTGTGTACGTGATAGCTTCCATGCTTGAGTTGGGAGACGATTCTGAGCGGGCGCACGAAAAACTTGGAGAGCGGCTGGCGCGTTCTAAGGCGGATTTGATTTTTCTGTTTGGAGAGGAAACGAAGGCGGCACGTGAAAAATTGTGTTGCGCGAAAGATAAGTTTGTGTTTCACACGAATGATATTGAAGAGTTGAAAGTTAAGGTGAGGGAGAGCGCGAGGGAGGGCGATACTTTTCTTTTGAAGGGAAGCCGCACATGCGCGTTGGAAAGAATTATGCCGGTCCACGTTTGTTAAGCGTTAAGACGGCGCTTCGTTCGTACAGGGGTTGTTTGTGTTTTTAGAATTTTTTTATCCGCTGGTAAAATACTGGACGGCGTTCAATGTTTTTCAGTATATAACGTTCAGGGGGGCGTATGCCGCACTTTTTACCTTGCTGGTGTGTTTTTTATTCGGCTCTCCGATTATAGAAGCGCTCAGAAAATTCAAAATAGGGCAATCCGTGCGGGACGACGGTCCCGCGACGCATCTTAAAAAGACAGGCACGCCGACGATGGGGGGGCTTTTAATAATAATATCCGTAGTGATTTCTATGTTGCTCTGGATGGATTTTGACAGTTCTATGGTGTGGCTCACTTTGTCAGCGTTTGTCGTGTTCGGCGCGATTGGTTTTCTTGACGATTATCTTAAAATCAAAAGACAGGACGCACGCGGTTTGCCCGCGTGGGCTAAACTGGCTTTGCAGGTTTTGGCGGCCGCGGCTATAGTGTTGTATTTGTATCACAATGAAAAAACTTCAACGGCCTTGTATTTGCCGTTTTTTAAAAATCCGGTTGTTGATATGGGCTGGTTATGGATTCCGTTTGCCGTGCTTCTGATAGTCGGCGAGAGTAACGCGGTGAATTTAAGCGACGGGCTGGATGGTTTGGCTACCGGACTTTTGATTTTTGTGTTCATAAGTCTTGCTATTCTGACTTATTTGTCTGGGCGTGCCGATTATTCGCGGTATTTGGGTATTCCGTATATACCAGGCGCGGGTGAGCTTACCGTGTTTTGCATGGCGGGGGTCGGCGCGTGCGTAGGTTTTCTGTGGTTCAACGCTCATCCTGCCGAGGTTTTCATGGGTGATGTTGGCAGCCTGGCTTTGGGCGGCGTGATAGCCGTCATATCGTTGCTGATAAAAAAGGAAATACTGATTCTGATAGCAGGCGGTGTCTTCGTATTGGAGGCGGCTTCCGTGATAATACAGGTGCTTGTTTACAAGATGAAGAAGGTGCGTGTGTTCAAAATGGCTCCACTTCATCATCATTTTGAGTTGTCAGGCTGGGCGGAGACGAAGGTGGTAAACCGCTTTTGGATACTTGGCGGTCTGTTCGCGATGATAGCTTTATCAACGTTGAAGATACAATAGAGTTGTTTAGTTTGCGGCGTTTTTTATGACGAAATGGGAGGGAAATGACTTTTTCGGTTGAGAATTCTAAGTCAGGTTTTGACCACGTTTTGATAGTATGCGTGGTGGTACTTACCGGCGCGGGTTTGGCGGCGCTGTATTCGGCTTCTTATGCGTTTGCGGAGCTCTGGTTTCAGGGAGACCGCCTGCATTTTGTTTTTCGCCAACTGATACGCGCCGCGGTTGGATTTTTTCTATTCTTTATCGCCGCCAACATAAATATGAGTATCCTGCGCTCGTGGGTGATGTTTTTAGTTACTGCCGCGCTGATTCTTTGTATTTTGACTTTTGTACCGGGGATCGGAATGACCATAAACGGCGCGTCACGCTGGATAGGCGTCGGCAGTCTTTCGTTTCAGCCTTCGGAGTTGGTCAAACTGATACTGCCGTTGTATTTAGCGCATATTTTCGACAAAAAGAAAGATCATTTGCGGTCTTTCATGTCCGGGCTTCTGCCGCCGGTGTTGGTAGTGGCTTTGTTTTTTGTTCTGATTCTTTTGCAGAACAACTTTTCAACAGCCGTTTTCATAGCGGTTAACGCGCTTGCTATTTTCTTTCTTGCCGGTGTGAGTTTCGGTTTCTTTATCAGCGCGGCGGCGTTGATTTTTCCCGCCACGTCTTTGCTCGTTTTGTTGGAAGAACACCGGCTGCGCCGGATGATTAGTTTTATATGGCCGGACTGGGAGCCGCTCGGCGCGGGTTATCAGGTAAACGCTTCGGTTTTAACGATAAGTTCCGGCGGCTTTTGGGGGAAGGGTTTGGGACAGGGAACACGTAAAATATCGAGTGTACCGGAAATACACAGCGATTTTGTTTTTTCGGCGTACTCCGAAGAAGGCGGTTTCATGGGGGTGCTGTTGTTCATAATCGCGTTTGCGGTGTTCGCTTGGCGCGGTTATAGGGCGGCGTTGGGGGCGGCCAGTGCGTTTAAGCGCCTGCTCGCCTGCGGTTTGGTAACGACAATTTTCACTCAGATGCTGCTTAACATAGCGGTTGTGGCTGGAGCGGTTCCGGCAACCGGCGTCCCGCTTCCGTTTTTTTCGGCGGGTGGTTCGTCTCTACTGGTAACTCTCGCGATGTCGGGTCTTATCGTGAACATTTCACGCACGGCTGATCCCCGCCTTTCCTTAAAGGGAGTAAATGTGGATAATGGAGTCTACGATGGAATATAACGCCGCGGTAAGCGAGGAGATGCTGAATGCCGCCGCCAGAAAGGACGATTTCAAATTTGAAAAGCCGCTGCGGCGCATACTCATTGCTTGTTCAATCATTTTAGCAGGCGAGCTTGTCTGGCTCTTTGGGGTAAGTCCGTGTATGCCGCTCAACGAGGTTGACATAAAAGGGCTTGACGGAATGACACGAATGGCTGTTTTGGAGAAGGCCGGCATTGATTCACGCTCTTCTTTCATGTCCGTAAACGCGCAGGCAGCGGAAAAGGCGCTTGCTTCGTTTCCGCTTATCGAAAAGGCTGAGGTTGCAAAGCATTTTCCCGATACTATAGAAATAGTCATAACAAATCGTTCTGCTGTCGCGGCGGCGATGGTGGATATAAATGGCAGGACTACGCCCGTCTTTTTCGATAAAAACGGGGTGCTGTTTCATATAGGGCGGCGTACGGGAAAGAGCGCGGACGATGCTCTGCCGGTGTTATCCGGGCTTGTGTTTGAAAATATAAGCCCCGGTTTGCGTCTTCCGGAATTTTTACTGCCGCTTTTTGCGGAATTGGAGACTTTGCGTTTAAATGCCCCTGAATTACTTTCAACAATTTCCGAAATTCATATTAGTGGAAGAAAATATGACGCATACGAGTTGGCTGTGTATCCGTTGTATAATCCGGTGAAGATTCACATAGGGCGGCACGTGAACGAAAACAACTTACGGTATATGCTGCTCTTGCTGGATGTGCTTAATGAAAAGGGCATGGCGCTTGACGAGCTTGATTTTAGGACCAACACCGCGTCGTATAAGGTTAGGGAAGCTTTAAATGGCTAAAAACAATATCATTGTGGGACTCGACATAGGCACTACCATGGTACGCGCGATAATCGCGGAACGCGACCTGTCCGGTAATTTTTCTATAACGGGTGTGGGGCACTCTCCTTCGACAGGGCTCCGCAAAGGCGTTGTGGTGAACATCGAGGCTACGCTGCGTTCCATAGCTTCCGCTGTGGAAGCCGCCGAGGATATGAGCAGGCAAATCGCGCGGGATTGTTGGATAGGCATAGGCGGCAACCATGTGGAAGGCGTTATTTCAAGAGGCGTAGTGGCCGTGAAAGGGAATAACCGCGACCGCAATGAAATAAGCGAAGATGATTTGGAGCACGTGCGATATATCGCCTGTTCGTTCAAACTGCCTATGGATAGGACGACGATTGAGGTGATACCGCAGACTTATATAGTTGACGGACAGCCGGGCATAAGAGACCCGCTGCACATGATAGGGATGCGGCTTGAAAGCGAGGTACTTATAATCACTTGTTCGCAGTCAAGCGAACAGAATCTTGTAAAATGCGTGAATCGCGCCGGTTTTACGGTGAATGGTGCGATTTTGCAAACACTCGCGGCGGGACGCGCCGTTTTGACGGAAGAGGAAAAAGAGATGGGCGTTGCTCTGCTCGATTTGGGCGGCGGGACATCGAACATATTGGCTTATAACCAGGGGGCGGCGTTTTTCACTTCCTCCGTTCCGGCTGGCGGGAATCAGGTAACGAACGATATTTCTATCGTGAAAAACATAGCTTTCGACGCTGCTGAGAAGGTAAAAGTTGATTCCGGCTGTTGCTGGGAACCCTTTCTTGACGACAGGGACGATTCAGTCATAGTGCCGGGCATGGGGGGGCGGCCTCCGCTTCTTATCCCGCGCTCGCAAGTTTTGGGGATAATAAAACCGCGTATGACGGAGATATTTCAAATTGTTAAAAGTAGAATAGGAGAAGTTTGCCCGCTGCGGACACTGGGCGGCGGCGTTGTGCTTACCGGCGGCGGCGCGAATTTGGCGGGAGCGGCGGAACTGGCTTCGGAAGTTTTTAACGCGCCAGTGCGTATTGGCAACCCGCTGCCTGTCGGCGGTCTCGTTGACGAATACCGGAATCCGGTCTACGCCACGGCGGTGGGTCTCACGCTGGAAGGCAACGAGCGTGAAACCGCCATTGCTCCGTCTACCAGCGCGTTTTCGAGCGGCGGCGGTGCGGCTTGGAATCCACTTTCGGTTTTCGGCAAGGTTATTCACTGGGTTAAGCGGGAATTTTTTTAGGGGAAATAGCCGTGCAAGACATGGGCGCGTCAAAAAGTTTCGCGTGTCTGATTTGGGCGGATGAATACTTATAGATTTGGGGGAAATATTATGAATATCTTGGGAATTTCTGATACTGATATCGCGGGACAGAGTGAAACCGTCATAAAAGTAATCGGCGCCGGCGGCGGCGGTTCCAATGCGGTAAATCGCATGATTGAGTGCGGCTTGGAAAATGTTCAGTTTATAACAGCGAACACAGATTTACAGGCGCTTAACAGGAGTAAGGCTCTGCTAAAGCTGCCTATTGGGGCAAAACTTACGCGGGGACTTGGGGCGGGCGGCAAACCGGAAGTGGGCGAAAGTGCCGCGATGGAAGACCGCGAAATGATAGAAAACGCGCTTCGCGGCGCGGACATGGTGTTCATAACGACCGGAATGGGCGGAGGCACGGGTACAGGCTCGGCTCCGGTCATAGCGGAGATTGCCAAGTCGCTGGGTGCGCTCACGGTAGGCGTTGTTACCATACCCTTCGATTTCGAGGGCAGGTATAAAATGCGGGTGGCGGAGGAAGGGCTCGCCAAATTGCGCTCTGTTGTGGATGTGATAATCATCATCCCGAATCAGAATATTTATAAAATCGTCGACCGGCACACATCGATGGCGGAAGCGTTTTTGAAAGTTGATGATGTGCTGAGACAGGGTATTCAGGGCATTTCCGACATGATTACCAGACACGGCGAGATAAACATCGATTTCGCTGATGTACGGGAATTCATGCGCGGGCAGGGCGGCGCTCTTATAGGCATAGGCGTAGGTTCCGGCGACAACCGCGCCGTCGACGCGGCGCGGACAGCGATGAGTAATCCAATGCTTGAAGAGTATTCTATCGCGGGCGCTCAAAAAATATTGGTTAATGTAGTGGCTGGTAAAGACTTCTCGCCGCCGGAGCTTCAGGACATCGCGAATACAGTGATGGAATGTGCGGACGAGGACGCGCAGATAAAGACCGGATGGGTTGTTGATAACGACATCGGCGAAAACGTAAAAGTTACGGTTGTTGCGACTGGTTTTGAAAGTCCGGCTGTTAAAAAACTGAAGGACGCTAAGCGAGAGGAAGCGGAAAAAGCTCAGGCCAAGCGCGCCGATTTTGTGCCGGATGACGAATGGGAACGCATGCGCGGCGGAGCGGACGCCGCCGCGCCGGTTTTGCCCGCGCGCGGTGATGATCTTGAGGTGCCTACCATCATGCGGCGCGGAAATATGACCATGTTTGAAAGTTACGGCGTTTTCAAACAGCAGGGCGCTTAGAAAAGCGCCTAAGGCGCGGAGCTTTGAGAAATTGAAAAATTCCAAAGAACTGGAAAAACTTCGCTATTTAAAAAAATGCCGCGCGGCAGAATGTCCGGCGGGTGGATTTTTTTCGCAGGAGACGTTTTATGTCTAAGCGGGCGCTTATTGAGCGCTACCGGTCGCGGCTTGCCGGTGTAGAACGTATGTCGCGGCTTTCTGTGGAAACTTATCTTTCGGAAATAATGCGACTGTTCGACTATATCGGGGACGAGGCAGAACACGCGGACAGCGCCGCCCTTACGCGCTATCTTAGCCTACGCGCTTCACGCGATAAGATAGACTCCCGTTCCACCGCGAAAGCAGTGGCGGCTCTGCGTTCTTTTTACCGTTTTCTCATAGACGAAGGTTTACGAAACGATAATCCGGCTTCGTTGCTCGAAGCCCCCCTGCGTGGACGGAAACTGCCGGAAACACTTTCCGGTGAAACGATTGACACATTGCTTGCTTTGATAAAAACAGACACGCCTTTGGGAATGCGGGACAGGGCGCTGTTCGAACTGCTGTACTCGTCTGGACTGCGTGTTTCAGAGGCGGTGGGATTAAATGTTGACGATGTTTTTTTTAACGAGGCAGTTATACGGGTCAGCGGAAAGGGCAGCAAAGAACGGCTTGTTCCGTTCGGTTCCGAGGCGGAAAATTCTCTCCGTGTATATCTGAAAGACGCTCGCCCGCGTTTTCTGAAAGCGGAACGGAAAACCAGCGCACTTTTTTTGACCCGTGATGGGCGGCGTATCGGCAGAAAAGGCATCTGGAAAAACTACGCTACGCTTGCCACGCAAAACGGCAGCAGTTCCAAACTTCACGCCTTGCGGCACAGTTTCGCCACTGACTTGCTGGCCGGCGGCGCGGACCTGCGCTCCGTGCAGGAATTGCTTGGACATACGGACATATCCACCACGCAGATATACACTCATGTGGCCGTATCACGGCTTGAAGAGGCACATAAAAAGTATATGCCCAAGCTGAAAACTGAATGAAGTCGAGCGGTGAGGTGAATGAACGGCGTGAGAAACAGAAAGCGGTCGAATAAGGGCGCGTTCAAGAAAGGAGTATGCGCTTTTATAGGCTTCGCGCTGATTATAGGCTTCATTGTATTCAGCCTGTATTACGATAAAAACAGGGAAAGACTGGAATTAGCTCGGGAAATATCGAATTACGGCCCGCGAAAGGGCGTGCCGCGTTCGATAGAGGATTTGAAACGAGCTATAGCGGCTTACGAAAAGCTGCAAGAACAGCATGTTAAAGATGCGGCGCAGACCGGCGTTTACTGGAAGATTCTATCGAGCCGTTTTCAGGACAAGCAGATGTACTTCGAGGCTATCGAGGCGCTGAAACACGCAATAGATATAACACCGGACGATGAAACACTGCATTATCTTTTGGGATTGAACGCGGCCTACGCGGCTAAATCCGCCTATGACTACGGCGGCGAGGGCGCTATAGGCGAGCGGGCGCGGCGTTATTTCGAACTTGCGGAAACCGCCCATCTACGTTCCATCGAGCTGGAGCCCAAATACAATCAGGCGCGTTTTGCCCTGTCTGTGCTGTACATATACGAGCTTAACCGTCCGGAAGACGGGATAAAGCAGCTTGTCGCTTACATGGAAAACCGCTCAAACGACGCAGACGCTATGTTGATGATGGCGCGGGCGTTTTATATGCTTGGACGTTATCGCGAAGCGGTGGACTGGTATGACCGCGCCATTCCACTCATAAAAGACGAAGGGCAAAAGGCGGAGGCGGATGAAAACCGGAGATACGTACTTGGACTTATGTGATGCGGAATACTTTCGATAGGGTAAAATAATCGAACGCGGGTTGCTTGACTTGATGATTTCGCGCATTCCGAGACTTAGCTCCGGTGAACGCGTGCTTTTATGCGAAAAATTCGGCAGTGAAAGCGAATTTATCAGCGCGGGCGAACATGAAATCGAAAGAATTTGCGCCGCGGCGCGGGACGGAAAACCCAAACAACGGTCAAATAATGGCGAAGCGAGACGCTGGAACATGAAAGATATTGCCGCCCGCGCTGAAAAAGATGCGGCTTTCATGAAAAGCCGCGGAATACGCTGGACATCCATCATTGAATCGGACTATCCGCCGCTCCTTCGGGAGATTTATGATCCGCCCGTCGTCTTGTTTTACCGGGGGGCACTGCCCGTACCGGAGAAGCCGGCGGCGGCACTGGTTGGTTCGCGTAGACCGTCTCCCGCGGCGGCTCGCTGGGCGTACACGGCGGCGCGGGAACTAAGTCTGGCGGGAGTGGTCGTAGTTTCAGGCATGGCGCTTGGGATTGATTCTATGGCCCACCGCGGCTGCGTGGACGCGGCGTATGCGGACGGCTTTGGGGAAAACGCTTCTTTCGGCGGCGCGGTTCCGACAGCCGCGGTATTCGGCTCCTCCGTTGACGAAGTTTACCCCGCGTCCAACCGTTTGCTTGCGCGGCGCATAGTGGAAAGCGGCGGCGTTCTTTTGAGCGAATATCCGCCGGGTACCATTCCGGCGAAATGGCATTTTCCGGCGCGAAACCGCATCATCTCCGGCCTTTGCCGCTGTGTTGTCATCGTGGAAGCCGGTGAAAAATCCGGAGCGCTGATAACCGCCGAATTCGCGCTTGAACAGGGCAGAGATTTATATGTCGCGGGCGGCGCGGACACGTTCGGGATGGGCACCCGTAAACTCGCGGACGAAGGCGCGAAGATTGTGCGCAATTCGCGGGAGATAATCGCGGAATTGACCGCGGGTATAGAATAAGGCTTTCCTAGCCGCCGCAAAGTTTTGGGACTAGGACGGCGGAGTATTAACCCCGCCGCGAATGAAACCGCCGGCTGCCGGCACAGAGGGACATATGGGTACAAAAACGAAAAAAACAACAAAGAAAAAAACTTTGGTAATAGTGGAATCTCCTGCCAAAGCCAAAACAATTGAAAAATATTTGGGGCCGTCATACAAAGTAAAAGCCTCAATGGGGCATCTTATCGACCTGCCTAAATCCCGCCTTGCCATTGATGTTGACAACAACTTTGAACCGGAATATATCACCGTGCGGGGACGGGCAAAACTGTTGAAGGCGCTACAATCGGACGCTAAAAACGCTGACGAAGTACTGTTAGCCTCTGATAACGACCGCGAAGGCGAGGCTATAGCCTGGCATCTTCAGAAGGCGATAGCGGCGAAGAACACGGGACTGCCAATTGCCCGCATCAGCTTTAACGAGATCACCCCGCAGGCGATAAAAGCCGCCGTAGCCGCGCCCACCACGATAGACGACGCGAAAGTAAACGCACAAAAAGCGCGGCGTGTGCTGGATAGACTTGTGGGCTATAACCTGTCGCCCCTGCTATGGAAAAAGGTCAAAAATGGACTTTCGGCAGGCCGTGTTCAGTCTGTCGCGCTTCGGCTTATATGCGAGCGGGAAAAAGAAATAGAAGCCTTTACGCCGGAGGAATACTGGACGCTGGAGGCTGATTTCAAGACCGGAAAGACGCTTTTTACCGCGAGTCTGGTCAGTTGGGAAGGTAAAAAAGCGCAGCTTCATACTAAACCGGACGCGCAAAAGATAATCACGGCGTTAAAAGACGCGACGTTCACCGTAAGCGGCATAAAAGAGACAGACAAAACGCTGCGCCCCCGCCCGCCTTTTACCACATCGCAGCTTCAACAGACAGCAGCCAACCGGCTGGGCTTTACCAGTAAGAAGACGATGCAGGTAGCCCAGCAGCTCTACGAAGGCGTGAGTGTAGGCAGCTCGCCCGTCGGACTTATCACGTATATGCGTACCGATTCCGTACGCATATCGCAGACCGCACTTGACGAGGCGCGGGATTGGATAGGCAAAAACTATCCCGCCGAACTGCCGGAAAAGGCCGTGTATTACATTTCCGGCAAACAGGCGCAGGATGCGCACGAGGCGATACGCCCGACATATGTCAAATATACGCCGGATAGCGTAAAAGACCATCTAACCCGCGACCAATTCCGCCTATACTCGATAATTTGGGAACGCTTTGTATCCAGTCAGATGAAACCCGCGCTGACTCGGACACTGAGCGCGGACATAACGGCGCTTGACGCGGTGTTTAGAGTGTCCGGCACTAATGTCATCGAGCGGGGATACTTCAAAGTATTAAAAACACTTGCCGCGAAAGAAGAAACCGGAAAAAACTTTCCCCCGCTGCGGAAAGATGATGTTGTGAAGCTAGAACGCTTTAACCCGGAACAACATTTTACGCAAGGACCGGCGCGTTTTACGGACGCCGGCATAGTCAAAACACTGGAAGAAAAGGGCATAGGCCGTCCGTCGACATACGCCCCGACAATATCTGTGCTGCTGGACAGAGGTTATGTTTCCCGTTCCAACAAACAGCTTGTCCCATCCACACTGGGAAAACTAATCTGTGATATGCTGGTAGAACATTTCGGTGATGTGGTAAACGCTGATTTTACCGCCGGCATGGAATCCGGTCTTGACGAGGTTGAGGAGAACGCGCGGAACTGGCCTGATTTGATACGGGATTTCTATAACCCGTTCAAAGTGCGGATTGATGAGGTTGGCAAGAAACTTGAAAGCGTCAAAGGCACGCTGGACGAAAAAACAGACCAAGTCTGCGAAAAGTGCGGACGCCCTATGGTCAAAAAACTGGGACGCTATGGCTACTTTCTTGCCTGCTCCGGCTTTCCGGAGTGCCGAAACACGAAGTCCATAGCAGTGGCGAAATGCCCGAAATGCGGCGGCGACATAGTGGCGCGGCGCGGCAAGGGCAAGAAATTCTACGGCTGCGTAAACTATCCTGAATGTGATTTTTTGACACGATTTACGCCGCTAGTCGATCAAAATTGCCCGAAATGCGGCTGGTTCATGGTCGAAAAGTACGACAAACGTAACGGTTCCCACAAAGCCTGCATAAACCCCGACTGCGATCATCTGCATAGCAGCGACTGACTGTTCCTTGTAAGCTATGAGAAATGCGAAAGCAAAAAAAACTAAAACTTCATGACGCGCCACCCGCCGCGAAATTCTGCCCCGATTGCAAAAGCGGCGAAGGAGAGCCGAAAAGAATCTACGAGACTGAGGCGGAGGCTCTACAGTGGGCGACATGTATAGAAGCTGAACGCGGCGTGCCGCTCAAAGCGTACCACTGTCCCGGCGGGCGCGGCTGGCATTTGACGAAAAAAAAGGATGAGGACGAGGACGGGTATATCCCCCGCGCTCCGGTTTTCACCGGTAAAGTCTCATGGGAGTATGACGCGAACGAGCCGGAAGAGGCCGCCGCGCGAAAAATTCCGGCAACCGCTCAACGCAAAACCGAATACAAAAAGCCGATAGTCAGCGTCAAAAGCAAAAATGGTAAAATTGAATCGTTTCGAGGAAAAGTTACGGAATTGTCTAAAAAAGGCATCTACATCGAAGAATTTTTTGACATCAAATTAGATAATCCGTTTTCCGCGGCTTTCGCGAAGGATTTCACAGACGGCGAGTATCAGCAAATAACTATTTTTTCGGAAGATGACGCGGGGAAAATAAGAAGCTGGACGGCTCTAACCGAAAAATCGGCTGTAAAAACTGGCGATAATGTAGATGTAACGCTGAAAGGGGTAGAAATAAAAGGTAAAAAGGCGTGGCATTGCGTAAAGCTAAAAAAAATCTAAAAAAGTTTAAGAAAAAATTGCCGCCAAAGAGGATCGAACTCTTGACACAAGGATTTTCAGTCCTTTGCTCTACCAACTGAGCTACAGCGGCATACCGGATAAACCGCTCCGGTAAAAACATATTGAAAGAAAAGAAAAAAAAAGTCAAGCCCATTCAAAACGATTTTTCGAGTTCGAGTCGCAATACCGAACGGGTTCAGTTTGACCCGCATGGTACAGGCGGGAAGCGGCTGATGGGAGTCGAACCCACGTCTCCAGCTTGGAAGGGTAAGCCCCACTATGCTCAATAAGATGATTATAAGAAACATTTTTAGTCCGTTAAATACAGCTTTTTATCAATTTTAATCAAAAGAATTATCAGGGGTTTTATCAAGACGGGTATTGTTTGTTATACTTTTGCGGAATCTGCCGAGGTGTTTTTTCAGCTATGATAGCTGATGGGCGTTTGTAAGTCCTTGTAATATAAGACGTTACAAACGGGTTTTCACGGGTATGACAACAGCGTATGATAAAAAACCTGCCC
>JAIRSB010000058.1 GCA_031255655.1 Spirochaetaceae bacterium
CATCCCCTTATCCGCGCACGGAAGCGAGGCGGATCATTTTAGTCCACAAGGAGGACGTATGCGAAAATATGAGTTGATGGTCATTTTTCCGATGGAAGAAGAGCGGTACAATGAAGGGCGAGGGCATCTGTTCGCTGACCTTTCTGCCGGCGGAGCGGAAATCGAAAAGACTGATGAAATCGGTGAGCGCGATTTGGCCTATGAAATCAATAAGATAACGCGGGGGCGTTATGTTTTATTCACATTGAAAGCCTCGCCTGCATCCATTGTCAATTTTGACCGCGCTTTCAAATTAAACGCTAACCTTATCAGACATCTTTTTGTCAGAATAGAAGAGTAGGGGGCGTTTTAATGATTGATTTAAATCATGTATCCCTAATAGGAAGACTGACGCGGGATGCCGAATACAAGGTACTGCCCAGCGGCCAGGCCGTGTGCAATTTTTCTATTGCTGTAAACCGCCGCCGGAAAAACGGCGATTCATGGGAGGATGAGGCTAACTACTTCGATATCGTTTTGTGGGGCAAGCAGGCGGATTCGCTGAACCGCTATCTTGTCAAAGGCAAGCAAATCGGTGTAGATGGAGAACTCAGACAGGATAGATGGCAGCAGGACGGCCAAAACCGCTCAAAAGTGGTGATTTCGGCGGTAAATGTGCAGTTATTGGGCGGCGGGCCTGGTCAAGGCGGAGTGGGCACGTATTCCGGCTCACAGTCAGGCGGATATTCACCCGCGCCGGGCGGTGTTTATCAGCCTTCAGGCGGCGGCGGGAACCAATACGGTGAAACCGGAGATATGAACGGTGGGGCAAGAAACGTTCCTTCCGACAATCAATTTACGGATGATATTCCGTTCTAACGCGCTTTGTAAAATACATGCGTAAACTTACGAAAGGATAAATTAAATGGCAGAAAATAGATTTATAAGCGGCGGCGATCGTCATCCAAGGACGGACCGCGGGCAGGATGTTGAAGGACGTGACGGCGAAGAGCGGGTTAGAGGACGCGGCGGAAAGGTTTTTTTCAAGAAAAAAGTCTGCAAATTCTGTACGCAAAAACTCAAAATTGACTACAAAGATTCGGACGCGCTGCGCCGTTTTATAACTGAGCGCGGCAAAATATTGCCGCGCCGTATCACCGGAACCTGCGCGAAGCACCAGCGGGCGTTGTCGGAAGCGATTAAGCGGGCGCGTGTTATCGCGTTGTTGCCCTTCGTCGCGAATTAACGGCGGCTTGTGAACGCCCGAGTTTGCCGGGCGGATTCCGGCGGGCGTTTGCGCGAGTATCGCAGACAAATACAATGGACGCGCTATATTTCGGCGCGCCCCCGATTATTTAGGAGACCGATATGAATACGAAAGTTATTTTGAATAAAGATGTTGCCACGCTCGGCGAAGAAGGCGATGTAAAGGAAGTCGCCAAAGGTTACGCCAGAAATTTTTTGTTTCCGCACAGAATTGCTTTGCCGTATACGGCTAGAACATTGAAAATATTTGAGGCGCGGAAAGAAGAGATTGCGGAGCGTAAAAAGCTGAAACGGCAGGATGCCGCGAGTCTTAAAGAACGGCTTGAAACTATGGAATTGTCGATAACAATGCCTGCGGGCGCGAACGGAAAACTTTACGGCGCGGTTACCAGTCATTCTATCATGGAAGAGCTTATAAAACTGGGTTTTCAAGTCGAGCGTAAGCGCATCGAAATACCAGGAAACACCATTAAAAGCATCGGCAAGCACAAGTTTTCCGTCAAATTGTACGGTAGCACGTCTGCCGAAATGTTTATCGCCATAGCCGCGCAGGAAGAAAAAGGCGCCTCGAAAGAGCCGCCCGCCAAAGACAAGCGTAAACGCCACAGCGAAGAACGGCAGGAGTCCGTTGCCGAGGAGAATGCAGCGGCGGTTGACGCGCAAGCCGGCGCGCCTGCGGCAAACTTTGCGGGAGAGTAAACGCGCCAATGCCCAGAAGCACGGATAAACCCGCGCTAAAAGATAAGATACCGCCTCATAACGAGGATGCCGAACGCGCTGCTTTGGGTGCTATGATGCTAGATGCGGAGGCTGTCCCCGCCGCACAGCAGTATTTGCGCCCGGAGGATTTTTATTCGACAGCCAACGGCCGCATCTATAAGGCCATTCGCGCTTTATACGATGACGGCGGTAAAAAAGCGGATATAATTACAGTACGAGACGCGCTGCAACAGGCGGGAGACCTTGAGATTTCCGGCGGCGAAGCCTACATAGCGTCTTTGACCAATGTTGTGCCTACCAGCGCCAACATAGAATATTACGCTCAAATTGTGCAGGATTGCTCCCTGCGTCGCGCACTAATTCACGCTGCCGCGAAAATCAGCGCTTATTCCTATGACATTTCGGAGGACGCAGGGCTTCTTTTAGAGAAAGCGCAGCAGCTTATCTTTGACTTAACAGACCGGAAACGGGTCTTAACCTTCCGCAGTGTGCACGACACGGTTCCCGAAGCCATAGAACGAATAGAAAAACTTTATCATTCTAAAACCGCT
This sequence comes from Spirochaetaceae bacterium, assembly GCA_031255655.1. Taxonomy (GTDB): domain Bacteria; phylum Spirochaetota; class Spirochaetia; order Treponematales; family Breznakiellaceae; genus JAIRMY01. The sequence continues at coordinate 2,517 of JAIRSB010000058.1, forward strand.
TTCACAGGCGTCCCCTCCGGTTTTGATGAACTTGACAGGATGACTTCCGGTTTTCAAAACGCGGAGATGATAGTTATAGGGGCGCGCCCGTCAATTGGAAAAACGGCATTTGCCTTGAATATGGCTGCCAACATAGCAGTAAAGGCAAAACGCCCCGTAGCGTTTTTTACGCTGGAAATGACCGATGTCGCGCTCGCTACGCGGCTTATATCCGCCGAGGCGCACGTCGATTCCAACTCGCTAAAGACAGGCTATGTTAGATCTTCCGATTTTGAACGAATCGTGGAAGCGGCGGGCATAATATACGAAGCTCCGTTATACACGGTGGACATGCCGAATATGAAGCTGCTTGACCTGCGTACTCAGGCGCGGCGCTTGCGCTCTATGAAACAGGTTGAAATCATATTTATAGATTATCTTGGACTTATCAGTACGGAAGACACGAATGTTCCGCGTTTTGAGCAGGTAGCCGAGATTTCACGTTCATTGAAAGGGCTGGCTCGTGAGCTCGACATACCCATAGTCGCCCTTTCGCAGATAGGCCGTCCGGCGGAAGGTGCGCGCCCGAACCTCGCGTCTCTGCGGGATTCCGGTGCGGTTGAGCAGGATGCCGACATGGTCATGTTCCTTCACCGCGAGCGTATGCAGGAAGCGAAAAACGGTGAGCCTCAATCGGACATAATCGAGACGGAACTAATCATCGCCAAGCAGCGCAACGGCCCTGTTGGAACAGTGAATTTGGGGTTCCGCCCGAAATACACCGAATTTGTGAGTATGGCCAGAGAGACCTGAGGCATGGCGGTGGCACAGAATACCCACCCTACCCCTCAAAAAAATCATTCGATAATAATATTGAACAGTAGCGGCTCTTCGTGAAAATCCTGCACGCCTCTTGCGCTCAGGCGGACGTGTTGCAGAATGAAAGACGCAGGCTTATCGTCATCTCCGCCATATCCTGGTGCGCCGTCCTCAGGCGGATAATCCACGCGATACACCCTGCGCCCGCTCTGTTCCGCGGGATCGTCGTTCACAAGACGGGATGCTCCAAGCATTCCAGCTTCCGTGCTTTCGGACAACAATTCCAAATACTCCTGTCCGTCAAGAACGAAAAACACATATCGACCTTTTTGCACGGTCCCGGCGGCGTCGATTTGATACTCACCAGTGGGAGAGAATACAATATCCCCGCGCGGACTGTTATAAGCCGCGTTTATATAGGGTTTCACGGATGAGTGCGGTGCGCTGCTTGTTTTCTTTATAGAAGCCGATTTCCGGTAATTGCCGTCCCACGGCGCACTAAGGCCTATCTTCATACGCACATCTTCAAATACTTTTACACGAATGCTGTCAAGAGATTCCAACTCAATGTCCATGACACGGCGCAGTGTCGCCACAGAAATATTCTGACTGGAAATATACAAACCATACCTTGTAGATGTTGACGAAATCCAAGTGTATACCTGCTGGGCGCTTTTGTCGTAAAAAATGATTTCGCGCCCGTCCGCATCAAAATAAATGTAATGATCGCTGTTTATCGACATATCCGGAGCCACACGGTACCACAAGCCTCCGATAAACTGCTCGAATTCATCTTTGTTCCCGCTCAATAAGCCGCGAAAACGCGCCGCTTCCATCTGCGCGCCCGGTATGCGCGTAATGCTGCTTTGAACATATCTTCCAATCCCCGGATCGTACGAGTAGATGACTTCAATTTGGTCGAATTCGCTGGAGGACGAAGCATCGCGCCCGCGTCCTCTAATATCAAAGCTCGCGCCGTTAGTCTGTCCGAGCTGATACGCCTGTGTACGTTCTTTTTCGATTATCGATATTGCCCCATCAATCGTGATGTCGGCTATTTTGTTCATCTCGACATTTCTGCCTGAAGCTGAAGGCGTAACTTTGAATACTGTCATCGTATGCTCACCGCTTCCGGTCATTCCCGACAAGGCTACGCAAACGCTGCGGTCTCCGGTCAAATCCTGAGTGAAAAGGGAAACCGTTCCAGGCCGCGTTATCGGGGTTGACGCGCTCCATACCCGTTTGTACTGTTTTGTATCTTCTTCGTAGTCAATGTATGTAACGTACACGGGGTTATTTTCTTTCATCAAATCCCGGTACGCTATTATCTGCTCTTCGCTTCCGTCTTTATCAAAATCTTCCGATAACGTCGCCACGCTTATTTCGCCGTCCTCCAAATTCACTTTAGCACGTTCACTTTCTTTGATTGCAGCAAGCGCAGCCTCATCACCCAGCGCGTCAAAATTTTCATCCCGTAAAACAGGATTGACATAGCGAGTTTGACGGAATTCCCTTTTTTTAGCTTGAAAAAAATCTTCCGGCAGAATGAGCAAAACGGAAATCAGAGACGCGGCGGCCAAAAACGCGGAAATTGTAATGTATTTAGCCCCATTTTTCATCGTTAGTTAAACATTTTCCGGTCTTTCACCGCTTGTGTCAATGGACTTGTCGTATAAGACATTTGTTTTTCCAAAAACAAATCAGAGTTTCCGCCTGCCGTTTACCGGTACAAACAGCGGTATATGGCCGCCGCCGCAATAACTTGGCGTCCGTAGTCGCGGGTTTCGGCATAGTCAACAGTTTCCAGAAAAAGCGCGTCATTAAGCGCAGGGCGGGCGTTGCGCCAGCGGCGGATGCGGGTCATCCCGCCATTGTATGAAAGCAGCGCGAGCAAAGTGCCATCCATCCGTGTTTTCAACTGCTGGAAATACAGCGAACCTAAATGAATATTCACTCCGGGCTGCGAAAGCTCCAATTCATCGCCGTCAAAATAATCCGGGCCGCCAAGCCGTGCAAGCTGCCGCGCCGTTTCGCGCGCTGTTTCCGGCATAAGCTGCATTAAGCCCACCGCTCCCGCCCGCGAAACTATATCCGGTATAAAAAGACTTTCCGTGCGGATAAGTCCGTAAAGCAAATCCTCGTCCATGCCCGTTTCGTGGGAATACTTTTTAACAAACGCGCTGAAAGCGAACGGGTAGCAGATTTTAATATCCTCCAAAGAAACCTTATAATCAGGCCGCCGCATATAGGTCCGCGCCAGACGTATCGATTCCCCCCAGCGTCCGGATTTTGCAAGCGATTCGGCAAACGAGCGCAGTTCCGGTATGGACAATTCCGTAACGTTTTCCAAGATATACGGATAAGCCAGCCGTTCCGCACCGAAAAGGAAAAAGCCACTCAAAAATTTTTCCGTAAGAACATTCGGATTTTCCGCTTTTTTTCGTGGTTTCTTTACGTTTTTTTCGACAGGTATATTAAGACGCGGCTTTTTGCCAAGTTTTTTGGCGGCGGCGGCGGCGTAATAAAAAGACGAAACATCAAGACCGGCAATAATTTCGTTATCGTACGCTATCCGGTAAAAATCCGATGGACGCGGTGCAACAGCCTCGCTTGCGGCATTCTCCAAAAAGGGGGACGATAACGCGGCAGAGGCTCTTTGAGGAGGCAGCAATCCCGATTCAACGATATTCCCCAAAATAAAGGCATATTTAGCGCGTAATTCGGGCGCGCCGAAGCTACGGACATAAGGAAAAAGCTCGGCGATGTCATTCCAATGCTGATTCAGACATAAAAAATGCGTGTATTTTTCAAAAAAGTCCAAAAAATACGTTTTGTCCGCCATTAACGGCAAGTACTTTTTTATCAAGTCTTTTGTTTTTTCCGTTTTTCCGGCATCCGCGATAAACGCGGTATCGAGTATGTACCAAATGCAGGCATCCGATTGCTCGCTGTCCGGCGCCAAATCAAAAGCGTCTGTAAATAAAATCTCCGCTTCTGCGTATTCGGCAATCTGCCGCATCATTCTGGCAGCATAATACAAAAGTAAATAACGCCGCTCGTCCCGCTCTTCGTCCGGCAGCGTCCAAAGTTTGCCGCCGTCCCGTGTCTCTTTTTCCCAAGCCAGAAAGACACCCGCCCCCGTTCTGGCAGGCTCCCCCCTCTTCGGTATTGAAGCGTACTGAAACGCCTTGCCCAAATCCCCTAGCAGCTCTTTGTTTAATAAGAAAGTTTCGCCTTCCTGTTCCAGCGCCGGCTGAAATTTACGCAAAGCCTCGTTGTAGTCCCTACGCGCGGCGGCAGCTTGCCCGGCAGCCAAGTCTCCGACAACCGAAGACGGCTCGTCCGCCGGTTTCCCGTGACCCAATTCGGACAACTTTTTCAAAGCCGCTTCCCGGACAGCAGGACTTTTAACCGCTTCTCTAAGCAGAATTACGTTTCTTTCGTTGTCTTTGTCTTGCTCCGCAAGCAATAGCGCGGCATAAAAAGGCGCGGCAGCATCAATCTTTGAGATTTCGGTCATACGGGACGGATGCGCGTCCGCTATGAACGTGACATCGCCTTTTTTTAGCAGCGACAGTGCGTCTTTCTTTGGGACGCCCAACACCGTTTCCACCGCGCAGCCGCTTAGAACGCCTGAGAAAAATAAGAGCATCGCTAACAATATATTTTTTCTACGCAAAAGACGCCCTCCCGCGAAGTATTGGAGTAAGGGGTGCGCCCTGCCGGCGCGATGGCTTCATCTTATTTTGAAACGCTTAATGTCGTGATCCAGAGTATCCAACCCTTTCGAGTTCCGCTCCACAGACTCGCCTGCCTGCCGCGACGCCTCGAACACCAAATCCGCACTCTGCGCCACATCCCCGACTTTATGCTGAATCTTATCACTCATATCGGACAACTGCCGTGAAGTACGCCGCGCCGCGTCCGTCTCTTCCTTTATATTCACCGCTTCCTGTTTAACATCCCGCGTTATATCGCGTATCTTTTTAAGCCCTTCATGCGCCTGACCCGAACGGAGAGACTGTTCCGTAACGGCAGATTTAATACGCGATATGATTTCACTGCTGCCTACAATCAGGGAGTTCGTCTGCGCGTAGGCGCTTTCAATGCGAGCCGATACAGCGCTGACTTCGTCAATCCGTTTCTTTATCTGCGCCAACGTTCCGCCGGAACTCTTTGCCTGATTCGTCGATGTTTCCGCCAGTTTCCGTATCTCTCCGGAAACTACAGAAAATCCCTTCCCGGACTCCCCGGCATGAGCCGCTTCGATGGCCGCGTTCATAGCCAGCAGATTCGTCTCTTCCGCTACATTGCTGATGATTTTATTCATTCCGGCAAGCGTTTCCGAATCCTGCCCTATCTGCCCGACCGCCTCCGTTGACTGCGCTATCTGTTCGTGCTCAGTTTTGGAACTCTCGACAAGACGCAGTATATGGTCGTTCAAACTTATTATTTGCTCCTCGATTTCCCTGTTGTGCCGTATCATAGCCTCTATCGCCTCTGAGGACGAGTTTATCTGCGAAGATTGTTCGTTAATCAGAGAGTTAAGAGCGTGTATTTTGTCGTCAATCTGGGCCACCGTCTGCCCCATCAGCGAGGCTTCTTCCTTTACTTGGGCATCTACTTCGTGGATAAGGCGTGTAATTTTCGAAGCTGCACTGGAGGATTTGTCCATGACGCGCTTTAGCTCGGAGTCGCTTGAGCGCATACGCTCGAAAGAGGCGGCTATGTTTTTCACAAGGCCGGAAATGTGCTCGTTTATGGCGTTAAAGCCCGCCGAAAGCCCGGCAGCCTCCGCGGCGACGTAGTCCGGCGCTTCGCCGGAAAAATTCCCGTTAGCAATCACGGTGGAGTAGGATGCGAGGTAGCGCAGCGGCTTGACGATGATGCCGCTTAGAGCTATAGCGGCTATGGCGGAGGCGATGAGCAGTATAATGCCGGTAACAAGCGCGCGGATTAAAAGAGTGTTCGCGCCGGCGAAGATAACCTCCGCCGGAAGCGTAGAAACAAGTATCCAGCCGGACTGCGGTATCAGCGAGGACGAGACGAATACATCGCTGTCCATTGCAGAAAAAGAGGCGGAAGTGAGTATATCGGAGCGGTATTTTTCCAGCGCGCCGCCATCCCATTCAGCAAAGAAATCTTTCTGCATGACGGCGCTTTCATCGCTGTTGGTTATGAAAAGCCCGTCTTTTGTTATGAGCCATGTCTGCTGCCCGGGCAGGCTTCTGTTTTCTTCCAGCATACTGCCCAGCGAGGCTATGGAAACGTTTTCCGAAACCACGCCTAAGTCCCGCCCGTCCGTATCGTACACGGTTCTGGCCATGGCAAAGATAAGTTTACCGGTAGCGGCGTCAATGTAAGGCAGCGTAAAGGCAACTTTGCCCCGCGCTTTTTTCGCATCGTTATACCATGAACGTTCAAGGTTGTTCCATGACTGGGCCGGTATCCATCCCGTACTGGCCGCGCAGTAGCCGCCCGGCGCGTTCCAGCGGACATTGTTCGTGCTGTATATCATAAGCACGTTTGAGAGCGTCGCTTGCATTGCATCAAAATAGTCGCTTAAACCGTCCCGGTCGACGCGGGCTTCCCGCATATAGGGAATGGAACCGATTACAGTGTGTTCCAGCAGTGCGACGTGCGAAGCTATTATATCCGCCACGCGGCCGCTCATGCGGGCTACATTTTCTTCTGTCGCGGCGGTCATTTGCGTCCGTGAGATTTCGCGCATATTTATGAATGACATTGTGGATAAAACCGCTGTTACAAGGGCAGTTATTGTAAGGCACACGACGGTAACCATGAACGCGAAAGATAATTTCACTTTCATATTGTAAAAATTATGGCATAGCAACGGCTTTTCCGCAAGTGCACCGGGCCGGTTGCTCCCTTGCCGCCGCCGTGTCAAAATGAAGTGCATGGTATTTATCATCACATTCAGCCAGTCGGCGTTTAAGCATGGGATTTCCGAAGATGACATCAGGCGGGCGTTTGCGCTCAAACTTTTTGACCATCCCATTGAAGGGGAGTAAGAAAAGAACCTGCTTATCGGCTTTGATAAGCGGGCCAACCTGATTGAACTGTTGTATAATGTTATTGATGATGACACGTTCCATGATTGACGGAAGAAAAATGTGACGTGCTGGACGAGTTTGGACGCGGAACACACCAAAGATTGGCAGGAGCAAGAGAGGTTTTGTTACGCGGCGCATGGAGGCTTATACGGTAGAAGTAGACAAGCTGACTGCCACGTGGTTTCGCGCCAAGCGGGAGGTTACACACAAATCCGTCATGCAGATTATTGGCGAGTTGGTGCGCGAGAAGATAGGTACGGTGTAACAAAACCCGCCGCGGCGGCGCACATTCCACCTGAAGTACGTCAGCCCAATGCGGAGCATTGGGCCCGCCACCAGATGCTTGACGCTTTGATGACGCTGTATTATACTGTCTAGGTTGTTGCGACAGCGCCGCGGAACGCCCTTGAGGGCGTTTATTTTTGCTTCGTTTACAGAAGCACGTAAAGAGGTATCTAGAAAAATGCGACAGAGTATTTCTCATATCAAAAAATCGGGTAATTTACCCCCCCCCCCCCCCCCCATCTGCAACACATTTTTTATGTTAAGCTAATTCGTTTTTCCTATAAAATTGCAATATTTCTAATATATTTCTATAATTTTTTGCCCCAGCAGTTATTTATGAATATATCCTCAGTTCATATTAAAGGAAAAATAACTGCGGAGAAAACAGATGAATTGCTAATCTCAAATAGAATATGCCAACAACTTCAAGTGGCAATGGAAACAAAAAGCTCGGACTTTTCGACAGTTATTATTCTGATTCTGACGCTTGACCCATCAAAGAATTTTAGGAGTATGTTATGTTTGTAAAACAAATAATAAATTCGTTGTATACAAATTTGAAAGGTGGGATATTATTTAAAATTTCGCATTCATTTATTTATTGGGCTCATCATTTAAGCAGGATGCAAATGAAATTTCTTTACACATTAACTGCTAATATCTATATGCTATATCTTGAAATTGTAACAACTACAAGATGTACCTTAAAATGCAAGCATTGTATAGGAGATATCCCTGAAATTAAAGCAAATGAACAATACTCAATGTCTTTTGAAGAATATAAAAATTATTTGGATAACCTGTTAAAAAATATTAAAAGATTAAGACTGGTAAGGATATTGGGCGGTGAGCCTTTGCTTAATAAAGATATAGATAAAATAATAGAATATACACTGAAACAAACAAAAATTAAACAGGTATATCTGGTAACAAACGCCACTGTAATGTTGTCCGACAGTGTTGTTTCAGCATTAAAAAAATATCCCAAAAAATCAACTGTTGATATTTCAAATTACAGCGCTAATAAAGATTTACTGTCAAGATTAAAAATCAAAGAAATTGTTGAAATATGCAACAGAAATAACATAACGGTTAATTGTCCGGAAAGTTATTTATGGAATCCAGTATCGCCAGTAAAATATCATGAAAGAAATACAGAAGAGAATAGAAGATATTATAGGAATTGTGCTAGTTTATGCGTTGGCATGCATAAACTGCCTGATGGAAGCGCGGCAGTATTTCCATGTCTTAGAGCGGGAACACTGCTTTTACGTAAAATTGGCAATCAGATAGAAAAGAAAGACTATTTTATACTCAACAATAATTTACAAAAAGAAGAAATTTTAAATTTTCATTTGAATGAAGATTTTGATGCTTGTAGATATTGTAATTTTTTGAAAGATAAAAGAAAACAAGTGATACCAGCAATACAAAAATAAATCCCCGCCGTAAACTGGCAGGGTAACCCATGGTTGCGGGGAATGGAATATAGCGATTTCCCTTGTCGGCGGCATCCGTGGCGGTAATACTGAGCGCGTGCCCTATGGTGGAAGGCGGGGCATCTTCGAGAAAAGGCGGCGACGCGCCGGAGTAAGACGGCACATCGCCAGGCGCACCGTTGAACCCCTAAATCCCAGCGATAAGCGCATCCGACGGACAAATAACCGTAGTATGGACGGCAGTTGACGGGGCTGCTTCCTATAACCTGTATTAAGGCACGAGCGAAACTTGCCCGGAAAGCCCGCAGATAAGCGGCATAAGCGGAGCATCTTCCGCTTATTCATTCTTTGCTTATACGAATAACTATATTGGGAATATTGCGGTAAAGCACTTCCTTTGGGATAGTCATGGCATTAAGCATAGAAATAAATTTATCCACACCCAGAGGCATATCAGTTAGAAACCAGTCTAAAAACACCCTTAGGCAGCCGGTGATTTGGTAGCAGATTTTATAACGGCATATCGAATATTCTTCTTTCGATAATTTCCCTTTAAACAGTTCGACTAAGGAAAGTGGGAATTCCTGTACTTCCTGTAGAATACGATTTTTAATATAGGCGGTAGACAATATTTTTTTTAACATATTACGGCGTTCAATCATATAGATATAATTAAACATAAGAACAATGTCGTTTTGATTTTCGGAATTTTGGTTTGTTTCAATTTTTAATAAATTTATATTCATGGTGTTTTTTACATACTCAAAAACGACATCATCTTTATCATCGTAGTTGCGGTAAAATGTTTGCCGCGCTATACCAGCCTTTTCTGTAATATCCGAAACAGTAATTTTTTCGTATGGTTTCTCGTCCATTAAAATCATAAGTGCCTCGGAAATCCATGAACGTGTTCTCTGGACTTGGCGGTGATTAGAACTTGTTTTTTGCAACACTTTACTCCTTTTGTCAATTTATGGACGGATAGCTTCGTCTGTCTATTTTGAAGCCAAAATTCTTGACTTCCGATACCTTATCATAATACATTTGTTCCGTCTTGTACAAGTGTGGTATGAGAAATTTTTAGAAACAGAGGTTTTTATGATAATCAGAAAGAAATTACTGTATGTTTTTGCGGTAACGGTTGCGTTTTTACTCGCAACTATGACGGTTTCTTGCGCCAGTACAGGAAATTTTATGCCACTTGCCCAGGGGGAAGCGGTGCTTGGGACGGTTCAGGCAAATTTTGCGGCGCGTAACACGCTAAACGGCAGGGATGCATTGAATACACAAGCATACATCAAACTGTTGGAAGCTGCGCAGGAAAAATACGGACGGGATGTCTCAATTGACATTCGGGACATTTTATGGGTTTCCGGTAAAGAAGTTGATACACAAAACAAAGAATACGCCGCAACCGGTAAAGTAATCCGGGTTCAATGAAAATTATTCTACTGGTTTTGACGATATTACCAGCCCTGCTGTTCAATTCATGTGCGACATCAGGGCTGGCTACCCTCGCTCCGGAGGATGAACGCTATTACAAAATCACCTTTCTTGCATACGGAAGTGGAACCCTAGTTGAGGGGAAAAAATCCATAGCCGGACACGCTTCGGTTTCCATTGAACGTAACGGCATCTGGGGATTTTATCCGAGTACGCCGGGAAAACTTATAACAAAGAAAGGTAGATTATCATACGAAACCGAATATCCGCGCACCCAGGAATATGTAGATTTTTTTGTTGACGAGCAAACGATGAATAATATATGGCTGTTGATACATCAATGGGAAAATAATCCCCCGTATTTTGCCATTCCCGTAAACGATTGTGTTGGTTTTATATACCGAGTGTGTAATACGATGGGATTGCGTTATAATCCGTTTGCTTTATTGCCGACAAGCGCGATACGGGATATTCGTAATTTGAACAGTCGGCGCGCTACTTACCGTGAGTCGGCCACGCTGGCCTATGTAACAGCTTCTCCGTAATACCGGAGCGCGGCGAAGAAAAACCGCTAAATAAAAAGGCGGTAAACTGGAGGATTTTATATGGCTCATACACAGGATTTTATCCCTTCGCGGGATGCGGAGTTTGACGACTGGCTTGCAAACTTGACAAGCTATGTAGAGGCTAAGGTTTCCGGCGGGGCGTGGACGCACATTCCGGCGGATAAGGCGGCGGCGTTAAAGCAGCGCAACTCCGAATGGCACGCTGCCTACGGCAAGACTATAGCCCCCCCCCCCCCCACACACTTCGGTTGACACAGAGGCCAAAAACGATGCCCGTAAGGCGGTGGAGGCTTTTGCCTGCCAGTTTGTGGCGCAGTATTTAAAGTTTGAACCGGTAACTAACGAAGACCGGACGGCGATGAACTTGCACAACAGGGACGCTACTCACACTGTGATTGGACCGCCGTCAACTCGCGCCCTCATTACTGGTCTTAAGGCGCTGGGTGGTTTTCAGGTGGAAATCCGTTTTCAGGACGAGGCGTCTTCGCACAGTCATGCTATTCCTTACGGAGACAATGGCTGTGTTTTGAACTTTAGCTGGGGTGCGGAAAAGTTGACGGACTATGCCGCCCTAACTCAGACGCGGATGATGACGCATTCGCCTTTTACGCTGGGTTTGCCGCCGGAGGCGGAGGGGAAGTTCTTATCCTGCGCTACGCGCTGTCCGCCGCCCGCAAGCGTAAACAGTCCTGTTATGCACAGTTTTTCTTATACTTTATTTTAATACAAATTCCACTGCTTTTTTAGCATGAATTATTGTTGTATCAAATATTTTTACAGATATATCTCTTTGTTTTATTAATAATCCTATTTCGGTACATCCTAATATTATTCCCTGCCCGCCATTTTTAATTATTTTATCAATTATTTTTATATATTCTTTTCGGGAGTTATTTCTTATTATTCCTTTACATAATTCATTATAAATTATTTCATTTATTATATTTTGTTCATTTTCATCTGGTACAATTACATGAATAC
>JAIRSB010000181.1 GCA_031255655.1 Spirochaetaceae bacterium
CCCTGCGGTGTCAGGTTGTCTAACTTATTTTTCGTTTCCATGGATATTCATACTATCGTTTTTGCAAGGAAAAGGTAAAGCCACCGTTTTGTAAGAAATTGTCCGCGCAATCTGTGTAATTGGCGGACGGTATCGCGGCTAAGGGGGTGAATAATATATTAACAATTTGATAGCATAATCCCAATGAAGCGACGCCTTGTTACAAGAATTTTAGGATTACTGTCATTGTATTGCGCAATTTTTATCGCGCTTTTGTTTGTTCAATTCGCCCCATACGGGAGTTTTAACAGGCAAATCGGCGGATTGCGTGTGAGTGGCAGTTTTGAGACTATTCCCGCTCACGCGGTAAACGAAAAAACAGACAGAGAATTACTTATAAAAGATAACGTGCGGGTGTTTTTCGGAGGATTGGAATTTCAGCTTTCCGGTAAAAACGCGGACGGCTTGAGCTATGTCAAATTTGATGGAAACGTGCAGGCGGCTTACCCCGAAAGTCTTACAATGTCCGGAGACAGTGCGAGTTTTAGGCTTTCGGATGGACAGGAACTGTCATTTAAGGTGAGGAATAAATCCGCCTCTGACGAACTACTGATAAGTGCGGTGCTTACCGAAGACGTGAGAGAAATTTTACTGCCTTTCAGAACGACTGGTATGGCTAGAATAAAAAATGACCCTAAGGGTTTCAGAGTAAATTACGGAAATTCCGTATATGCCTTTGAGACGGGAGATGTTGACGAGAAAATCGGTGCTGTTTTGCTTAGCAAGACGGAACCCCACGCGGCTTACCGCATTATACCGGTGTACGATTCGCTTAATCCGGCTGATTTTGGCATTATCGATGAAACGGAAGCGCCGCAGTATGCCGCGTATTTGGCACGCTGGCGGGACTCTGCGTTTGCCGCTTGGGAACGCCGCATAAATTCCGGTAATTTTGACGAAAGTGTAATCGCCGCGTTTCTCGCCGAATCTACTCGGCGCGGCGTTCTAAGACGCTCGATTTCAATAATACCCGCCAGAGTTCGTGGAAGCGGTGGACACAGCTTTTTTACTGTGCCTTTTCTGGGTGGATTGGACGATTCTTTGAACGGTCTCATTTTCTTTGAGGAAGATCGAATTAGCCGTATTACTTCGTATACGCAGACAGATCCTTCGGCGTTTCTGACGGAACCGTATATTTTTGAATACCTGTTGAGTATCGGCGGACAGGAACTTTTTGACAAAGGGATTGAGTATGTAAACGCGCTGAACCCTGATGTAATTAGGCTTGACATGTGCGCGGGGATTCTCGAAGGCTGGCTTACTTGGGAAAAATGGCGTGGCGGTGAGGAAAACCCATTTGAAACACTGATTCCCCGCGTGCGCTCGGTAATTTTGACATACATCAAAAAAGACGATGCGGGAGCCTGCGTTTTCTTGATGGACGGAAGCGCCGACACCGATTACAACCTGCGGGCAGGCTTCGCGCTTGCGGCTTACGGCGAGGGGACGGGTAATGACAGTTGGACGGCGGCGGGACGTTCTTTGATACTTTCGGTTCTATCGTTTGCCGACGAGGACGCGGCTGTCAGCGATAAATTTGATTTATCGGCAAACGGTGAATTTGTGGCTTCTAACGATGCCGGCATCCTAACTTCGGCGCAGATATACGCGGATTTGAGATTTTCGGATTACTATCCCCACTTTGCCGGCATAGACGCGGGAGGCGGCGGTATTTTCCTTTGGACGGCTTCGCCTTCGGTCAGCGCTTCTTTTGCGGACAATACGCTGGATTTAGACATTCGTTTTCCGCAGGAGGAAACGCATTACGTTTATATTGCCAACATAGACCAGTTTAGTAGAATCCAATTGCGCGGCATAGATTGGCGTTCCGACAGACTGTTTGAACAGTATAACGCCCCAGGTTGGTTGTATTCGTCCTCCACGAGGGTTTTGATGTTAAAAATGGTGCAGCAATCCGAAATAGAGCGCGTTAGGATTGTCTTTTGAAGCCCGTTCCTATTATGTAAGTTTCGAACGATGACAAGCGGCAGGCTTCAGGTTTGAAAGTTTTTAACAGGTTGAATTTGGGGCGCGTTTCCTTTATCAGGGCGGCGGAGTCTTCTCCTTGAAAGATTTTTACGCAAAGGCTTCCGCCTTTGCGTAACGCGGCGGCGGCGTATGACAGCGCCGCATGAGCTATTTCCGCCGAGCGCACCGCGTCAAGACCGCGCCCGCCGCTGGTTGAGGGCGCTGCATCGCTGAGTATCACGTTGAACGGTCCAAGTCCGGCAAGTTCCGTTTGAGTGTCCGCCGTGAAAATGTCCGCTTGTCTGAATAAAAAATTCTGCCCGTCAAAAAGTCCCGCGTCCACGCGGCGGGAGAGCGGCGAAATATCGCAAGCGGCAAGAAAGCCTTGTCCGGACAGCTTGCGCAGTACATACAGACTCCAACTACCCGGTGCCGCGCCTAAGTCCAATACCTTAAAATCCGGCTTTATCTGCCCTTTGTTCTTGGGAAGGAGCGTGAATTTTTCGTCTATTTCCTTTAATTTGTAGACAGAACGAGCGGGGTAGCCTTCTTTTTGGGCTTTCATCGACCAAAAGTCTAGTCTTTTGTAGTCCATTTTGTGTTCAGGGCGGGCGTTAGCGCCTGCCGTGTCTTGTTGTAACGCGGCCTATTCGCGGGACAAGAGTTTTCCTTCGGCTTTTTCCATGAATTTTTTATTGTCGATGATAAAACGCTCGTGTTCTCCCTGTCCTATAAGCTCTTTGTCGTCCCATGCTTGCACAGTGAAAGACAACTTTCTGCCGTCAACGGCCGTAAGTTCGCTTTCAGCCCTGATTTTTGCGCCCAAAGGACTGGCCGCCAGATGTTTCACGCGGATTTCCGTACCTACGGTGGAGCAGTTTTCCGGCAGAAGCGGCGACACAGCCAGCGCGGAAGCTTTCTCCATCAATGCTATCATTGCGGGTGTGGCGTAGACATCAAGGCCACCGCTGCCAAGAGAGCGGGCTGTGTTTCGCTCGTTTACGGTCTCCGCGGCTTCAGAGTGCAATCCGGGCGTTAACGCCGGGTTAAGTTCGATTTTCGTTCCCATAATTAGTCAGTATAACTGATTGAAAGAAAAAATCTACCTGTTATAGGCACAAAGCCCTATAGGGTTCAGGTTTCCGTGCGGGTAGGGTTTAGCTCGGCGTGTCTGAAGCAGCTTACGAGATGGTCGTTGACAAGGCCTGTGGCCTGCATGAAAGCGTAGACTATCGTGGGGCCGACGAATGAAAAGCCCCTTTTTACCAGTATTTTTGATATTTGCGTGGAAAGCGGCGTTGAGGACGGAATTTCTTTTACCGTGTTGTAATGATTAACGATGGGTTTTCCCTCTACCCAATCCCATATCCACGCCGAAAAATCATGGCCTTGATCACGCATCGCGAGATAGGCGCGGGCGTTTTTGACGGCAGACTCAATTTTTTGCCGGTTATGGATTATGCGCTCGGTTCCCATGATGCGCTCAATGTCGTTTTGGCCGTAGTTCGCGACGATTTCTGGATTCATATTATCGAAGGCTTCTCGGTAGTCGTTGCGCCGTTTCAAAATTGTAATCCATGAAAGCCCTGCCTGCACTCCGTCAAGCACAAGCGCCTCAAACAATTTAACGCTGTCGCGCAGCGGCACCCCCCATTCTTCGTCATGATAGCGTATATACTCTTTGTCGCCCAAACACCATGGGCACCGTATCAATTCCACATATAAAATCTACAAGGTATCAGGTAAAATTACAATGGACTGGTGAAGCCGAAGTGGGACAAACGGCTTGTATTCGCGGACTATGAAACGCGGTATTATATTAAAGGGGGTAAGTATTATGTTTTTAACGAAAACGCGCCGCGCCGCCGTTTTTCTTTTCGCGGCTTTGACGCTTTGCGCTTCATGCTCAACGCGGCTAAGTGGTGAAATTTACAGCGATGGGCGCGCCAAACTGGTGTTGGACAGCGCTTTGCTGCCCGCCATGAGTGGATTGCTGAAAAACTTTGCCGCGCGGGGCGGGAATGACTCCGCCGTTATTCTTGACGCGGGTGTTCTGAACAAGGCTTTTACACTAATGACGGGGATTGAATCCTCCGAGTTACGCAATGTCGCTGGAAACCGCGTGGAAGGGACTATCGTCATATCGAACATAGGATTGTTTCTTAACAACTCCGCAGGCGGCCTAGCCGCGCCGGACGCGGCAAAACAGCCTGAATTTGCCGTTTGGGAAAGAAAGCCATCCGGCGGCGGTGCTTTCAATATCACCATAAACCGCGATACGGGGCGGCAATTTCTATCGCTGCTTGCGCCTGAGCTTGTGGATTATCTTTCTGCGCTGATGGCTCCGGTCGTCACGGGGGAGGTCATCAATAAGGTGGGCTATCTTGAATTGGTGAGTGCGGTTTACGGGAAGGCTGTCGCCGACGATTTGGCCGCTGCGGAGCTTTCTATCGCCGTCAGTTTTCCCGGCCCTGTGGAAAGTGTTGCTGGAGGGACTTTTCGCGGAAGCCAAACAGAATTCAAAATGCCTCTGTTAGACCTGCTGGTTCTCGATACGCCTGTAATATACGATGTCCGGTGGACGCCGTGGCGCTAACACAAAACACAAACCGCAAAATGTGGCCTTTTCCGTGCGGGAACTGCTATTCGGCGGCGTCCGGCAATTTAAGGTAATCAAGCAACAATGGGTATTTCGTTATAAGCTCACCGTATCTTGCAAGCTCGTCCAAACGGAATTGGGATTTTATGCGCCCTGCCGCGTTATCGCTGATTTGTGCGTTCAGGATTTCGCGCTGGTGGGAAATGTAATCATCGTACATTGATTTCGCCGAGTTGTACAAATTGTAATCTGGAAAACGTTTTACGCTCAACGAACATGAAAGACCGGTTATGTATGGAAAAGCGTCTTGTATATCTTGAGTAAGCGGCTCATAAGAGCTTTCCGCGTTGATTTGTGTAAGCGCTTCCGGCTGTCCGCAGTAGTAGGCGAGGCGTTGTTCTATGAACGGTGTGAGTTGGAGGCGGAGTTGGGTTATATAAGCGTCAAACTCAGACTGGTTCGAGATGCTGAACTGATCTACAAGCCGCGGCAGCGAGTCGGGATTTATGCTGAAAGACACTCTGCCGGAAACCTGCCATGAAAAATCGGATTTTAGTCCGACAAACGCGGTGTAGGTTTCAGCCTGGGGCAGTCCGCCGCTTGCCTCGACCTGCACTGTTTGATTTTTTATGTCAAAAACGGCTATATTTGTGTTCGCCGGTATCAATTTGTACCAGAGCCATGTGAAATTTCCGTCCTTTATCACATGTTCGTAGAGCCCGTGCGTTTTCGAGCGGAGTACGCCGTAAGAATTGTGCGGCACGGATAACTGCGCCCAGCCGGCGAAAAAACAGAGTGAACCCAAAGCAATAAGGATGATAAGAATAACAAAAAACTTTTTCATGCCTATCCTCCCATATATTCAGCGTATTTGATTTTTTTACAAATTACAACAACTATTGTGTGGCTCAGTAGAGTTATGGTTTCAAAATCGCATAGTTTGACTTCGCGTTGTCGAAGCGTGTTTTTTCCAGTTACAATATAGAATATGAATCGTTTTCGTATTCTTATAAATAGACTGACGCTGACCGCGCGTTTGGCGGGCGCAGCATACCCGCTTATCGCGCGTGATATAAAAGTTTCGGTAATGGACGGCGATTTAGATGAAGCTCTGGCGGGTGCCGTCCTGCGCCTGCCGGACGGAATGGAACTGGAAACTGATGACGGCGGCGAGGCTGTCTTTTCTATTCCTGATGAGATGAGGGGCGACATTCGTGTTACATATCCCGGATACGAACCCGCGCGCGTGCCGATAAGACTGGAAGCGGACTATTCTTACACGGTTATGCTGCACATAAGCGGGGAAACACTTGAAAACAGCGAGCTTGTTATAGAAGCCTCAGTCCCTTCAGCCAACAAAAATCAGAGCGGGCGCAGCGTATCGCTCAACCATGATGAACTGGAATATACGGCGGAGATAGGATTGGTTGAGGATGTCATGAGTTCTGTTAAATTATTGCCCGGAGTGGGTTATACCGGCGTATTCAACGCGCTGCCTTCAATACGCGGTGGCGTTCCAAGCGACTTGAAAGCGTCTCTCGACGGCTTCTATCTGGACAATCCGTACCACTGGGGCGGGGGATATTCAATATTCGACCCGAAAACTATAGAGGAAGCCAGATTATACCACGGGGTTTTTTCGGCGCGGTACGCGCACACTATTTCAGGACTGCTGGAATTAAAGTCAAGAGATCTGTCGACAGAACGTGCTGATTTCGCCCTTAATCTTTCTACCAGCGCGGCTGGTTTCAATATTTCCCATCCGTTGCCGGATTTTTCCGGTTCAAAAGGGGCCAACCGCGGAGCTGTGATGCTGATCGGAAAAATAACTTATTGGGACCCGTTTGTCTATCTGGCTAAAGAACTTTCAAAAACCATTGAAACCCTATCTCCCATCAACGTGGTGTCCACGGCACCGTATATCAGAAGTTTAAACTTGCTGTCAAGTTACAGGTTTTCTGACGATATGGAATTGAATTTGAATGCGTATTTCGGTCAGGACGGGATCGGCCTTTTGTACAATAACAGCAGTAACCACATAGATTTATTAAGCAACTCCGAATTAAAATTCACATGGGATAATTTGATTTGTTTTTTTACAAGTGCTTTATTGTTTAACCCAAGACCTGACATTGTGCTGAAAGCGAACGTCGGCGTCTCGTACAATTCACAACTTATGGATTCCGACATCAATTATAAAGTCATGCAGGGCGCGACGCCTATCGAGACAGAAAATATCCGGAAATATGAAAACAGAACGATAGGGCTTCAGGGACGTTTCGATTTTGACTGGGACATAGGAAGCGGATTTTTGTTTTCCGCTGGAATAGAAGAGCTATACCGCCAATGGTTTGAGATTACCGACACGAATTCGATGATAGACGCCCAAACGGATAGCGGGGAGTATAAATCTTTTTTGCGTGTTTTTCCAAATACAAACAATGGAGGCCTATTTTCCGGCCTATATTCTCTGATTGAATACAAACAGCCGGGCGGGCGCATTGCCGCCGAAGCTGGACTACGGCTTGATCATCTGTATTTCATCGGGAAAAATTTTACTATACAGTCCGCTCCGATCATAAATCCGCGCTTAAACTTTGAATATTATCCGTTGCAAAATTACGGAATCATAGACAAGCTGACGCTTTCCGCCGGTGCGGGACTTTTTTCGTCAATGAACAACAATATCGCGTATATGAGCAGAGGTTACGGCATCGATCCGTATGATTTAAAATTGAACCGTGCCGCCACAGGAGTAACTGGAATAAAACTTGATTTTTTTGGGAATTGGACATTTAATCTTGAATTTTACTACAAATATGTATTTGACCGCGCCTATACCGTAAATGTTGCGGAGGGAAACAACGCGGTAGTCTATTATAATTTTGACGGCGAGGGGCATATATATGGATTTGATCTAATGCTGCAAAAAATAGACGGCAGATTTATTGACGGCTGGATATCGTATTCATTTAATTACGCCTATTATCATGATCCAAAAAGCATAGAAGCGTTTAACGGGGCGGCGTTCACGGATAGAACAAATAACTGGTATTATCCGATATTTCACCGTTTTTCCAACTTAAACTTAATTATGAATTTTAAACCGGGCCGGAATTTTAACATATACACGCGCTTGGGTTTTGCGAGCGGTCCCCCAAAAAGCAAGCAAGGAGAAGCGATTGCATATACAATAGTGCAAGACGATGGCAGAACAATAACAAAATATAAACGCACCTCTTCCTATTCGGACAACGAACGCGCGTCATTTTCTCTGCCGGTTGATATAAAATTTTCGTGGTTCTTTTTTTACCCGAACAATAAGACACGGACGGAAGTATATCTCGCTGTGGAAAACGCGCTGTCGTTGATTTACCAGCCAAAAGGCAATACAACGATGAACCCGTACACGGGAGAGGAAGAGGAAGGCAGCAGCACAGCCAGCTTTGAACTGCCCATACCAATGATTTCTTTCGGGTTTAAATGGACGTATTAAATAGAGTTGTTTAGAAACTTTAAAGTTTTTAAACAGTAACCGCTAAAAAATGACTTGAGAGACGACCAACGGGGTTGTCGAACAAGTCAAATATTTTAAGGGGCGCGGATTCCGGCTTAATTTTTAGGTGTATTGTGAATCTGCCGATAAAATAATGGAAATGCACCAAAACTTTGATTTGTACGAGATGATGCGGGTTTTTTCGCATAAAACAAATTCGCCGTACATACGGGTTGACACACTAATTAACCTATTGCAACGAAATGCTTTGATGAAGGGGAATTCAAACCCCAAGTTGAAAAT
This sequence comes from Spirochaetaceae bacterium, assembly GCA_031255655.1. Classification (GTDB taxonomy): domain Bacteria; phylum Spirochaetota; class Spirochaetia; order Treponematales; family Breznakiellaceae; genus JAIRMY01. The sequence continues at coordinate 8,406 of JAIRSB010000181.1, forward strand.
TTGGCTGACTAATACGCGCGAAAAAACGTTTTCTGAACTCGCCAGGCTTTCAGATGAAAAAAAATGTGTTATACAGGGCGAAGCTCCGAATCAAAGGGTGTTTTTGCCGGACTTTTTTATCGAAAAACTTGAACATATTTACTTTTCTAAAGACGGATTAAATAACAAGCCGTTCCCCGATGAAAACTTTTTTAGGGCTATCATCCCGGCCGCATTTGTCAGGGAAATTGCGGTAGACAGCGGCATGGTAAATTATCTAGAAGAACCTCAGGACACAATACTCCCTATCCTAAAGCTTGTGTTTGCGGAAAGCTTCGGGCATGTGCTGCTGTTGTCCACGCAGATGCCAAAACGTATTTTGGAAGCCGCCATTCTCAAATTGAAGTATCTAATGCAGTTTACCAGAACTTTGGCGTTCTATCAGCAAAAATTGCTGACGCGGTTTCACGGACAGGAACAGCGCGTAAAAAGATTTTTTGAAAATATTACTGTAAATCAGGAAAACTGCATTGAAGACATCGTAAGGTCGGATGATTTTACGTTTTCAGCGTGGGTATTTCTTTGTCCCCTTGTTAAAATGCAGGTCAAAGACACAATTAAACGCGACAACGATATTTCACCGGAAAGCGTAGCTTTATACCAGTCCGCGTCGCTTCTGCTGTCTTTTAATAATTATTACAAAACCGTAGCCCTCACCAAGCGTAATAAAATGATGGCTTTTTCCGCCTTGGATGAAAAAATGACTGAAGCGCCGTATATGTACACGTTTAAATCACTAATGAAATTAACAGGTTCGGGCGGTATACTTATCTTACAGCGTTACACTGAAAATGATTTAAAAGAATGGCTCGACAGGAAAACTGAACTTCATAATGAAAAACTTCCTCATATATTCAAATTTAAACTGCCGTTAGATTCAGATTTCTTCGTAAGAAAAGACAAACTATTTCCGCTTTGCTTTTATTTAGTGAAAGATTTAAAGTCAAAAATAAAGATAGAAATTACAAACCGCTGGACAAAATTGATGGGGGATTACTATAAAGAGAAAGCTATGGAAAATGACGCTGATTTTGAAGCGCTTCTGATTAGAATTTCAAAGCTATACGCTCCGGCGCTCATAAGTATTCTGAATGATCCAAAGTTTGATGTTTTGCAAGATGAGATAGTCGCGGAGGGTCTAGAGTCGGCAAAAAATATAAACTTCTTCAGCGATGGCAAGATGCTGCCGTTAAGAAAAATGTTGGAATTAAACCGCAACGCATTACTGCGCTACTGCAAACTTTCCCTGCCGTTCTGGCACTCGATACCGTTCATCGTGTCGCTTGGACGCATACTAAAACACGGCATCAAAAAGGATGCCGCGTACTACAACGAATCGGATAAACAACTGGAAATTAACGCCTCCCAGTACATTAAAGACAGCGCGAAAAAAATTGCCGCGGAAATCGTGCCCGATAATGTTACAATGGAAAGTTATATTGAAAGCATACTGAATCGCTGGAATCAGCATATAAATAAACAATCCCAGGAACGTCTTACAAAAGAAGTAAATATGATCATAAAAAACTATATTGAACACGCGGACAGCTTGCTTAAACAGCGTGTTTTGACTCAGTCTGTGCTGGATGAAATAGCGGAAAGCATAATACATTCAAATGTCGCCCTCGCCAGAATAAACAATAAGAACGCTCTGCACCTTTATATAAAACTATTCATAACAAGAGGACTGTTAAATTAACCTTCAGTGTTTTCAGTAAAAATCAAAGCAAAATCGAATATCGCGGATATATATGTTATATAACGGCATTATCCGCGTCTCGTAATCCGCCGCGGTTTAGCCGTAACCCGCGCTTTATGCGTGCGGAATCTGTTTTTACGAGGGTTTTATGAATAATCTTAATTCCATTTTAATCGAAGGCAATTTGGTACGCGATCCCGCTTTTCGCTCCACCGCCAAAGGAACTCCGCTATGCACTTTCTGCCTCGCTTCCAACCGCTACCACAAACATGACAACGGCTTGGAACAAGAGGTGGGTTTTTTTGACGTTGAGGCATGGGCAAAACTTGCGGAAACATGCCAAGCGTTGGGCTACAAAGGCCGGGGTGTGCGTGTAGTAGGCCGTTTGAAACAAGACCGTTGGAATGATAATGATGGTAAGCCTCATTCAAAGGTAAGCATTGTCGCGGAACACGTTGAATTTCGCCCTGATTTTAAGAAAAGCTGTGAATTCCCCGCCGACATACACACGGATATGATTCAAAGTAATACCGGTCAGGAGAATTTGAAAAATTTAATGTAACAAAATTCCTCCACAAGGCGCGCTTAACGCGCCTTGTGGAGGAATTCATTTGGGATAATATATATCGCCGCCGCCGCGCGGCTGCCTGCTGTTGGTAAAAACTTCCTCCGATGTCGTTGAAACCGCCCCAATTCTATAGCCTAACATAAAACTGGCTTCAAAGCCCATGTTATTGTTATATGTTAGAAGACTTCCGCCTTTTTCAACCGCATCTATAAACGCTTTGTCTAAAGCGCTATTGAACTTATAATCGAAAAAAAGTTCGGCGCGAAAAAACATAATCCCGCTCATTCTAACATCAGCGCCCACGCCGCCTTTGACGATAAAAGTTGACCAGTCTTTTGCGTCTCCGTAACTTTCACCCTTCTTCGCGTTTATTCCGTCAAAATCCCGTGAGAAATTTTGAGCCAGCCCTATTGATCCTTGTATACCCGCAATCGGGAAAATGCTTATATATCCCAAATTGAATGGATACTTTAAATAGAATCCGAAAGCTAAATTCGCGCCAATTAACTGGTAATCATCGTTTACATTAGTATAGTTTTTTAACGTTTTGTTATGCAAAAAAGTAGTGGAGGAGCCGTAAAAGTTTATATCCGCCATAACGTATGTTGCGTCGAAAAATACTAAAGCGCCAAAATTAAACTGGGAGTACAGTTGCTTGGCCAACGCCGCCCCATTATCCACATCGGATGTGAGCGTATCAAAATTCGCTCCAAGCGTAAGACCGTAACCGGTACTTAAATCCAGCGAAAACGTAGTCGATGACAAGAAAATAAATACGCTGACCAGAATCGGTTTTTTATTCATAAATAGTCTCCTCCCAAAAACTATTGGACTTGCTTAACGCGGCTGTTCATAAACTTTATAATTTTGAACGATCGCCGCCTAAAAACAACCCCGCGGGATACTCCTTATTTGCGGCAGGACTTACTGTTGTATTGCAATGCGGCATGTCATTCCGAATACCGGAGAACCACCATTATCAAACGGCTCACTAAGATCCGCATGTATCGTAATTTCGCTATAATCCGGCTGCTGCGAACCTTCTTTGTAATACACGTTTATTGCCTGATAAACGTCGTCCCATTTTATGACCAGATTGTCGTCTCGCAAAAGGTTGCCTCCGTCATCTCTGGCATAGACTTTGCTTATCATATTTGTCGTTGTTTTTTTAGGGTCAATATCCAACGGTTCATACAAAGGCCTAAGGTATAACGGTTTCGGTATCGTTCCATTAGGCTGCATCGTTATCTCATTAAAGCTAACTGTTACATAATAAGCGTAAATATCACCGGGATCCGGTGTATCCACCGAATAGGTGCCGGCCGGATTCAAAGCCGGAGACGGATTCTGAAACAATATGGCGGTAAGAGGCACTTTCTCGCGTAATTCCACTTCGCTGTAATCAATTTCTATATTTTTTTTGGAACCATCCGCGTATTCAATCTTAAGAAAGGCTGACGGCGGATTGGCTTTTTTCGAAATTAAAATATAGTAGCCCCCGCGCGGCGCGCCCGGTCTGTTGTTATAAGGTTCCGGAACACCTTCCCCCGGATCTGGCCACGGACGGAAATTATTTGGGTCGTATATATAGGTGTTTTTCCTTTGCATTTTACCGTCCGCCGATTCGGAAAATATCGCGTCGTCGGGATAACGCGAGTCACGGTATTGCTCCGAGAAAAGACGCAGACTTTCATTCGTTTCAGTTATCGTCATACCGGTAGTATTATCAACAATACCCTCCAGCACGACCGCCGTATAAAATCCGCCCATTACCCATCCGGGATCAAAATAAAGCGAACCTATAGCGACGGACCCGCCTGTAGCTTCGACGGACAATGTCCCTATTTTAAAATCGCCGCGCCCGCCGTAAGTGCCGGACGGAACGCCGTAAGTGCCGGAGGCAGGGTCTGTATCAGAGCTCCATAACAAACCTTCAGGTATACCATTATCAATTTGTCCGCGCAGTACGATATGTGTAACCTCATCTGAGGATTTATACGCATATTTTATATTTAATTCCGGCGCGTTTATGCGCGTACCATTTGTCCCATAGCTTAGGTAACGTTCTACAATAGAGGCTTTAGAGCCGGAATCAAGAGGAGTGTATTGCGGCAGATTAACGCCGTCAACCGCATCGCTTATTAATACTGGAATAGTTCCTTTTTCGCATCCTGTAAACAAAAAAAACAACACGCCAAAAACTGCAAAGTTTAATCTATTCATACAAATTACACCACTTCACCTTTCTACATTATCGGTTATGCCCGCTTCATTTCTTAATCGCGCAGTCCGTGAGCGGAATAATACCGCATAAAAGCCTGTTAATTTTAATCCATTCATGCCAATCCCGCCCATTTATACTTTTACATTATCGGTTATGTTCACATTATTCCTTAAATGGTAAAGAATAAAGCCCAACGTGACAATTCCGTTTGCCGCATGCGCTAAAATTAAGCTGTATATCGCGCCGTTCATGTAAAACATTCGCACCATAGTTTGGCAGCTTAACAAAATAGTCAAAACGGCGACTATGGTCGATATAAAGCATTCCGTGCGCTTCTGCATTGATATTAGCACGCTGCCTAGTACGCCGCAGCCAAGCATGAAGCCGGAGGCCAGAAGTGTCGGTATTAGCAGGTAGCTGTATGCCAGCATTTTTTCTCCAAACACAAGAGATAGCACGAAAGGACCCCATACCAGTGACGAAAGGCACAGCAGGATTGTTCCTAAAATTACGCAGAGCCCCATTCGAAATGTCATGCGTTTTATTATATAAAATTGTTTGCCGGAGTAAAGTCCGCTCATTCCTGGGATAAAAACCGATATTGCCGGCCCCACAAGAAACGGAAATATGAATATAATTAGAGTTATTGATGAAAAAAAGCCAAGTTCTTCTATCGAATATGTTTTTTCAATCATGTAGCGCGGCAAAAACATTATAATATTGCCCATAACGCCCTGAATTACCAAAACGAAAGAAGGTTTTAACACATTGATAATATCGCGTTTTTCGGCTTTGGCGGTAAAAAAGGTGTTTTTTGTGGCGCGTGGAAAGTCAATCAGCATTGCAACCAGCAAAAACGCCGCCGACATTCCAGTTGCCGCCCAGTTTAGTTCAAGAAAATACAGCATGACGCAGAATATCGAGAAGGTAAGAACACCCTTTAAGCAGTAGGATAGGCATATCGTTTTATATTCGCCTCTTTTTTGAATGACGCAGATATATACTCCGGCTATTCCTTCTAGTATTCTGTACAGCATAAGCGCGGCGCAACAGACGCGCGTCTTTAATGAAAAATCCGTAAAAAAGAATAACGCGCCGGTAAAGCATAAAAGCGCGACAAGGCTTGTGCAAAGACGCGCCGCTATATATGTGCCGTCGTTATGCCGTCCTGTTACATCGCTTAATTGGTAGTTGCCCACTCCGAATGTCGAAATAACCACGAAAACATTTGTATATGAGTACGAAAGTCCGTATATGCCGGCATCTTCCGCCCCTTTCATGCGTAAAATCACGATTGTAAGCATGTATTGAAAAAAGCAATACATGAATGAGCCTAAACTGTTGTAAAATATGTCTCTGTTAAGTTTTGTGTTTAGTTTACGCAGTATTTTCAAAGCTTGTCCGTTAGGATTTGCGTTTAATAACGTCAAAACCGCAGTACGGCACAAGCGCCGCGGGCATTTTGACAGAGCCGTCCGCCTGCTGAAAATTTTCGATTATTGCTATTATGGCGCGGGAAACGGCAACGGCAGTGCCGTTAAGCATGTGGACAAATTTGTTTTTCCCGTTCGTGTCTTTGTAGCGGATGTTAAGGCGGCGCGCCTGATAATCGGTGCAGTTCGATGTTGATGTAACTTCGCCGTACTCGCCGCCGTTTCTGCCCGGCAGCCACGCCTCCAAATCCCATTTGCGGTAGGCCGGCGCGCCGAGGCTTCCGGCGCAGGTATCTATCACCCGGAACGGGATTTCCAGTCCGCTGAAAATCTCTTCCTCAATCTTGCGGAGTTCATCGTGCAGGCTGTCCGATTGTTCTGGCAGGCAGTATACAAACATTTCCAGCTTTGTGAACTGGTGGACGCGGTATAATCCTTTGGAAAATTGACCTGCCGCGCCCGCTTCTTTGCGGAAACAGTGGGAAAGTCCTGCCATGCGTAACGGCAGTTTGTCCGCCGGTATGACGGTGCCGGAGTAGTAGCCGCCCAGCGTTATCTCGGCTGTGCCCACTAGACAGCCGGCGCCGTCTTCAAGCCCGTACACGTTGCTTTCCGCACCGCGCGGGTTGAAGCCTATGCCGGAGAGTATTTCTTCTTTCGCTATATCCGGCGTGATGTACGGTGTGAAGCCTTTTTTTTGCAGAATATCGAGCGTGTAGCGTATCAATCCTAGTTCCAAAAATACGCCTTCGTTCTTTAAGTAGTAAAATTTCGCGCCAGACACTTTGGTTGCCGTGTCGAAATCAATGATGTCCAAATCCTGACCAAGCGCAACATGGTCTTTCGGTTCAAAATCGAAGTTTCTCGGTTCGCCGTGGCGTTTTACTTCGACGCAGTCGTCATCGTCTTTACCGGGCGGAACGTCTGGGTGCGCCATGTTCGGGACGCGCCGCGCTGCTGTCTCCATCTCCGTCTCGACTTGCTTTAGCTCCGCTTCCGCCGCGGCGATGCTTTCTTTTATTTTTTTGCCTTCCTCAATGATTCGGGCGCGTTCTTCTTTTTCAAGTTTGCCGTTCATCATGGCGGCGTTGTTATTCCTGCCGCGCTGCAAACTTTGAAGTTCCGTGCTGAGTTTGGTGCGCCGCTCAAAAAGCCTCGCTACAGCCTCAGCATCGGCGTCCATACAGCGGTTTTTTATGTTCGCTTTAACAGCGTCTAAGTTGTCGACTATGAATCTGTAATCAAGCATGCTTAATCATAATAAACAGAAAACATGAAAGCAAGCCTGCCGCCGGTTTCGGGCGCAAACATGCGGCGTATTGCGAACCGGACTTTAGCCGTGCTAAAATAACCTAGATGTTTGAGCAAACTTCGTGGCTGGAAACCCATGATAAAGTTAGACTCTTTTTAAGACGCTGGGAATCCCGCACATCTGGTCAGGGCGGGCGCGGTGTTGTGCATATAATACATGGAATGAGCGAGCACAGCCTCCGCTTTGAGGAAACGGCGCATTACCTTTGCGAAAAAGGCTATACCGTGTGGGCCGCCGATATGCGAGGGCATGGCAGAACCGCGGACGCAAGCATTAATCCGCCCGACAATGGAGGGCTTTTAGGGCATTGCGCCGATACAAACGCTTTTTCAAAACTTTTGCTTGATGTTGAGCGAATCAACATGGAAATTCAAAAAGCGTATCCAGAACTGCCGCTTTTTCTGCTTGGACATTCGTGGGGCGCGCTCATCGCGCAGGGCTATATCGAAACATTTAATAAAAGACCCCTTGCTGGATGCGCTCTTTCGGGAACGAAAGGCCCGGACAGAGGGCTTACCGCGTTTGCCTCTCCTTTCATAACTGTTTTTACAGCGTTGCGCAGCGTCCGCGGGTATTTCCCTTTCACACAAAAGGCGGTGTTTGACGCATATAACAAAATGTTTCAGCCTAACCGCACGGAATTCGACTGGCTGTCGCGGGACGAAGCGGAAGTGGATGCTTTTGTAGCCGACCCACTTTGCGGCTGTCAGTACAGTGCGGGTTTCTATCGGGATACTATCAACGCTCTTAGGCGCGTACACCGCAGACGCACTATGGAACGTGTAAACCGTGAGCTGCCGTTGTATGTTTTTTCAGGGAGCGCGGACCCTGCCGGCAATATGGGGGAATGCCCCACCGCTTTAGTTGACATTTACCGGAAAATAGGCATACATGATATTGAGTTTGTGTTATATCCCGAAGCCCGGCACGAAACTCTGCATGAAACAAACCGGCAAGAGGTCATGCGTAATTTGTGCGACTGGCTGGACAGGCATTTAAAGGACGCTGAAAAGTGCAGGCGAACGGCTTAAACTGGCCTGTGGACGGGTTAATACTGCCGTGGCAAAATCGAAAATTAAAGGAACTATAGTTTGCGTTTCCGCTATTCAAAAAGCAAAAACGGCAAAACAGAAAAAAAAGCCGTTGTATATACAAAGGATGAACATAATATCAATGCCTGTGACGTCAACACTGACGCGGTTTATATTTGTTCGCGTCTGCGCGCTGAAGGTTACGAGACTTATATCGTTGGTGGAGCTGTTCGTGACCTTATGCTTGGGAAAAAACCCAAAGACTTTGATATAGCGAGCGCCGCAAATCCGACTCAAATAAAAAAGATTTTCCGCAATTCCCGCGTAATAGGCCGGCGTTTCCGGCTTGTTCATGTTTTTTTCGGCGATAAAATTTACGAGTTGGCGACTTTTCGCTCGCTGAAAGATGGGGCTACCGGAAACACTTTCGGAACGATTGAAGATGATGTTTTGCGCCGCGATTTTTCGCTTAACGCGCTGTTCTACGACCCGGAGCAGGAACTGGTAATTGATTATATCGGTGGAGTAGAACATATACGCAGACGCTTGATTCATCCGGTAATACCGCTTGATATTATTTTTCAGGACGACCCCGTCCGCATGATTCGCGCCGTTAAATACGCCGCGATAACTTGTTTTGAGATGTCCGACAAGCTGCGCAGTAAAATTAGAGCGGACGCCCCACTGCTAAAAAACGTTTCCCCGTCCCGTCTAACAGAAGAAATCGTTAAAATAATAAATTCACCCTGCCCGCACAGCATAATCGAATCGCTTGAGGAACACGGCTTATATGAGCATTTGCAGCCTAACGCTTCTCGAATGATGGCGAAAGATGAAGACTTTAAGAGAAAATACATGAAATCGCTTGCCGCTTTGAGCGGTAAAAGCGGCGAAAGCCCCTGTGCTTTGCGGGCTCTGATAGAAGACTATGTCGAAATGACTACCGACTGGAACGGACAGATGCCGGAACTGTACAGAAAAACTTTTATGACGGCTAGAAAATTTATTCTCCCTATGAATCCGCAACGCTCAGAACTTGAAAAAGCTATAAAACAGATTTTTACCACCCGCGGTATCGCCGTAAAAAAACTCCGTCCCTTACGCAGAAGGCGCGGCAAAAAAAATTACGGCGGCGGCGAACCGGAAGATCTAATCTAAAAAATGCCTCAAAACGCAAGCACGCGATTGACTATTGCTTCAAATTAACAGGATTTTTGGAACAAGACACGCTTTCATTTGAAAGCGTGTCTAAGTGCGGTAAAAATGTCCGGCGAGCGCATATCCGCGCCGCCGGACGGTGTGTTATTTAAGCCTTATTATTATGCTTTCGGCACGTTCTTTGTAACGTTCCGGTGACTCGTAGGATGCTTCTTCCAGATAGGCAAGCGCTTCGCTGTTTCTGCCCGCGGTTGCGGCATTGATGCCGAGCGCGTACTTTACAAGAGCGGAGTCGGCGCCGTACTCAAGCGCGGAACGGTAGTAGGCGTCCGCCATGTCGTAGTTATCCTCTTCGTACGCCAAAAGCCCCAAATAGTAGTACGCGGCGTAGTGTGAGGGTTTTTGATACAGCGCGGCGAGGAAGTACGATTCAGCGTTTTCGAGGTCTTTCGCATTATACGCCTGCTGCCCCAAGTCTATAAGCTCCGCGAATGTTTTTCTGCTCGCTACATAATTATTGTAATCAGCGCGCATTCTTTCCAGTGTATTCCAGCTTGTCAAACGTTCCATGACAACCTGTGAATTTTCCGCCGCGGAATTATTTGGCGAAAGCAGCATGAAAGCCTCTGTGATTGCCCTAAAGTAATCTCCATTTCCGCCGCTATTAAGAAAGAATGATACGACAGCCCATGAGACAGGCTGAAAATATTCCGGCATTCCGTTCATGTCTGCCAAAAATACCGATTCCAACGAAGGCTGGTGCGTTCCAAGATTTTTCACCGTTTCCAGCCATGAAAGATTTTCTTCGTAACGAAGTTCGCGTGTATCTCTGTCAAATTTGAGCGTATTGAAGTATATGGCAAAACCTTCCCTCATCCATGACGGCGGATACGGGATAAATGCTCTAAAAAACTGAATGAACGCCTGATGCGCGAGCATACGCTCCTCGTCCGGCGCCCCTCTGTTCACGACAAGCTCACGCCGTTCCGGCTGGCTGTAATGCAAATAAACCGCGCCGTCACGTGTTGAGCCGAGTTTTGACGTAACATAGCTGTCATAAGCCGATTTGTTCGTAAACGCCACTACACGCAAAGGCCCGCTCAGCGCGGACGGATTAAAACGGAACAGGCGATTATACACATCAAAACGCAGTTCCATTTCACGGCAAAGCGTCTCCGCGTCATAACTGCCGCCGTCTGAAATGACGTTAAAATACTGATTTCGCACCTCAACCCTGATTGGACTGGTTGCGTCATATTGAGCCGCCAACGGACTCAATATGATTGCGGCAAAAAACAAGGTTACTACGATTCTCTTCATTCTTCCCCCTGTAACGAAACTAGCAGGCTTTTTTTTAGTTAGATTAAGTACAAGGACAAACCTGCTAGTACATCATTTCAATAACTTTATCTATTATGATGTTCACTTCTTCAATGAGAATTCCTGTGTACTTCTCTATATTTTCGGTAATATATAGCCGAAGTTTGCAAACTTTTTTTTCAAGCTCGATTCCGAAGTTTACGTCTGTCGTTACAACAAGCCTGTAGCCGGTATTAACGTCTTCTACCTCGATTTTTTTGACATAAAAACCAGCATTAAACTCATTCACGCAGTTTTTCACCATCAGACTAAGAGCTTTGTTCGATATGAGAAGTTTTTGGGGCATGGAATACATAGGGCGTACAACTGATTCTTCGCGCACAACGGGAACAGTTTGTATGGGAACCAGAAATTTTGAGCGCTTCTGTATCGAGATGGGGGAAAAAAATATGTCCGGGTAGCCGCGTTTCACCTCGACGGACGGCACGGGGATTATATGCTTCCCCTCGACCCGCCGCATTCTGAGCGCGTTGTCTATGTCGTCCTGCGAGGCGACTTCTTCGATGAATATGATTCTGGCAGGCTGCGGAAGCTGCAAACGCGCCGCTATCTTATTCACCATCTTTTCTGAGGTACCGATGATTAGGATGCTTGAAAACTTTTCCGTCTGTAACTTGCGGGCTACCTCGTCGCGGCGGTCTTTTTCGTCAAACACCGCCGCTTTGACCGCGGATAGGAAAGATTTTTCTTCTTTTGCCGAATGCCCCGCGATTATACGGTCATCTCGTATCAAAAGGCCGTCATCAATTATGAAATCGACACGGCGCTTTTGAGCTACGATTTTCGCGTGATAACTTTTACCTGTACCGCTTGCCCCGACAAGCGCGAAGACCTTAATACTTTTAGCGGAAAATAAATCGAATATCACTCCGTATTATAACACGCCGGAGTGGTATTTCGCAACAGATTTCAATCCCCCAGCTTTGTATAAGCCTCGTATTCGGCCTCGACCTCCGGGTCGCTGCGCCTGCTTGCCAGACTTACGAGCATCGCCGTAACGAGACATACGGCGAAACCGGGCACAATTTCATAGAGTTCGAATATGCCGCCACTTAGTTGTTTCCACACGATTACCGTTACGCCTCCGGCTATGAGACCGGCAAGAGCGCCGTTCCGCGTTGTCTTTTTCCAGAACAGTGATAACAAGACAAGAGGCCCGAACGTCGCGCCGAAACCCGCCCATGCATAACTGACCATCTTGAATATGGAACTGTTCCTGTTCGAGGCCAGAAAAATGGCGATTAGCGCAATCACAAGCACGACAACGCGGCTCATAACCAACATCTGCTTCTCGCTCGCTTTCTTGTTCAGAAAGCCCATGTAAACATCGCGGGAGAACGCGGAGGCGGCAACCAGAAGCTGCGAATCGGCGGTGCTCATGGCCGCAGCGAGTATACCGCATAAGAATATTCCGGCGATAAACGGCGGGTACATCTGCATTATCGTAACGATGAAAACCGTCTCCTGCGCACCTGCCGCCAACGGCGAGGCCAGATATGCCCTGCCAAGAACGCCCACTAGCAATGCCCCAATGAATGCGATTGTTACCCAGACCATCGCGATTCTGCGGGAAACTTTTACATCGTGGTTTGAGCGCAGCCCCATAAAACGCACTAGTATGTGCGGCATCCCGAAATAGCCAAGCCCCCATGAGAGCGCGGAAATTATGTCCATAGCGCCGAAAGGCTGTTCAGGGTTGTTGTGGAAGGGGTTTAGGAATTCCACGCCGATTTTAGCCACTGTGTCGGAAATCCCGCCCATGCTCAGAACGCTGATTACAGCCGTAACCACAAGCGCGGTAAACATCAGTCCGCCCTGCACAAAATCCGTGGAACAGACCGCGAGATAACCGCCCAATATCGTGTAAGCGAGCACGATGGCCGCACCTAATATGAGGGCGTAAAGGTATTCTATGCCGAAAACCGAGCTGAACAAGTCGGCGCAGGCCATAAAACCGGAGGCTGTGTAAACAGTAAAAAATATGAGGATGAATATGACGGATACCAGTGCGATTGCGCGGGATTTGTCTTTGAAACGGTTTGTAAAGAATTCCGGTATCGTTATGGCGTCCCCTGCGTGTATCGTGTATTTGCGAAGGCGTTTTGCCACGAAAAACCAGTTCAAATAGGTGCCTATCACGAGCCCTGCCGCCGTCCAAAAGGCTTCTTTCATGCCGCCTAAGTACGCGACACCGGGCAGACCCATCAAAAGCCAGCCCGACATATCCGATGCTTCCGCGCTGAAAGCCGTTATCCACGGGCCTGTGGCGCGCGCGCCTATGAAAAAGTCCTTTGCGTCCGATGTTTTTTTGGACGTGCGCCAGCCTATGAAAAGCATCATCGAAAGATAAATTAAAAAAGCGCAAACCGTACTGAACGAACCGTTCATAATTCCTCCTTAAGAGACAAAAAAGATAAAATTTTGCACCGGATTTTCGGCGCGTCTCTTGTAAAGCTAGTTTATAGTATGCTAAACGCCAGTGGCAACCGCCGTCGTCCCCCAAAAATCCGCAACGAGACCGCTGAAACGGGCTTTACAAGCGGGGGCGCTTAGGGCAGGATAGGAAAAGGCTATAGGCAGGCTGGAATCGGCCTTTGATGTATTTTGCGGCGGGGGATGGGGATATGGAAAAACTAGAAAAAGATAAAATAAAGGCGATTGTGGTAGACCTTGACGGGACTACACTTGGGGATGACGCTAAACTTACAGAAAGAACCTGCCGTGCTCTGCGCGGCTGCATGGCGAAGGGACTGCGCGTGATTATCGCGACAGGGCGCAGCGCGGAATCGGCGGAGCCGTACCGCGCCGCGCTGGGGGCCGAGGGTCCTATGGTGTATTACAACGGGTCTATGGTGCTCGATATGCCCTCCCGCGCCGTTATAGACAGCCATTACATAGAGCAAGAGGCGATTGCCGCCTGCGCGGACATAGCCCGCGCAGGCGGCTCACAATTCTGTGTGTTCCTCTGCAAAAAAGACGACCTCTTTTCGGAAATACTGGCGACAGAAAACCCTTCGGACTCCGCGGCAAATTACAGCGAGCGCAGCGGGCTGGAGTTTTTATACGGCGAGTTGGGTGATATAATCCGTGCCGGCGATTCTTACTGCATAAAGGGAATTTTTGTTGACGAGGAAAAAAAGCTGCGGCGCGTAAGAGAAAACATTCACGAAAAACTGGGCGGAAAAGTTACATGCGTGATGTCCGCGGATTATATCCTAGAAATCCTGCCAATAGGTGTTTCTAAGGCGAGCGGAATGAGCGCCGCGCTTAAGTCTTACGGGCTTAGTCCGCGGGATGCGATCGCGTTCGGCGATGAGGAGAACGATATAGAGATGCTGTCGCTCGCGGCGTACTCCGTTGCCCCGTCCAACGCCCGCCACTCGGCGCGTGAAGCGGCCAAATTGACAATAGACGCACACAATAAAGACGGACTCGCCGTCTTTTTGGAAAAAACTT
>JAIRSB010000086.1 GCA_031255655.1 Spirochaetaceae bacterium
TCCTGCTTTTTTCGATGATGGAGACCCTGACGACCTGACAGTCCATCATCCGAAGCTGTGTTTTTCCGATGCGGTTTAGCTTGAAGATCGCGTATTTCCGGTTTTTGGAACCCGAGAGGTCCGGATACTCGTCAAATATCCTTGATTTTCGTGTTTGGCGGCTTTCCGGTACGTGAGGCGAACTGTGCCGTAATCTTTTTTTTCTCTCCATGGTAAACCTCATCTGTTCCTCCAGAGATGGTCTGGATAGAGTGTATCCTCATGGTTAGATTTTTACACGGCGCAAACCTCCCCCTATGGTTAGATTTAACGTGGCTCAATGCGCCGCATTGACATTTTAATTATTACATTCTATATTTTGTAAGTACAATATAACTTTTGGAGGTTTTTATGAACAATTGGTGGAAATACGGCCTAGCTTTTCTAGGCGGGGCGTTTGTAGGCGCGTTGATCTGCAAGAACAGCAAGGAACTACGCAAACTTTGCGCGACGGCTGTTGGCGGCATCATGGACATCACGGATATGGCGGTTGAGGCAGCCGAAACCGTGAAAGAATCGGCGGAAGATCTGCTTGCCGAAGCGGACTCCCACCGGAAAAGCGCCGAAAGCGGCACCAGAAAGAAACATTCCGGGACGGAAACCTAACCATGCTTGGGGCGGCGTTGGTTCACGCATTACCGGGCAGGGCGCGGTTTCGAGTCTCGCCGCCAGAGCTTCGCGCGTACGAGACTCAGGAAATAGGCCAGGCGCTTTCAGATATTCCGGGGGTGGCCAGCGTCTCAGTGAATCCGCTGAGCGGCAGTATTCTGATACTGTACGACGACCGAATTATCAGCGCGTCCGCACTATTGGCGGCGGTGAGGAAACTGAATCCACCGTTGGAGAAAGCCGCCGGTAAACAGAGTAAGAAGCCACAAAACCCATATTCTTTGGCCGCTTCTATAATATTCCGCCTCGTTTGTCCGCCGCAAATCAAGCCTTTCATTACGGCTTTTCGCGCATTGCCGTTTTTCCAACGCGGACTTAAATCGCTTGCTGCGTTGAAAATGGATGTGCCTTTGCTGGATGCCTCCGCCGTCGCGCTCAGCCTCGCCTGCGGCGACTATGATTCCGCCTCAACATTGATGCTGCTCCTTAACACGGGTGAGTGCCTTGAAGAGTGGGCAAAGTACCGTTCGCGGGAAAATCTCGCGGAAAAACTTTCTATTGCCATCGGGAACGTGTGGATAAAACGCGAGAACGACGAGACGGATATCCCCGCCTCACGGCTTGAGCCGGGCGATCTAGTCGTCATCAGAATGGGCGCGATGATACCAGTTGACGGACGAGTAGTTTCCGGCAGCGCAATGGTGAACGAGTCATCAATGACAGGCGAATCCCACGCCGTATTTCGGGAGACAAATGACAGCGTTCACGCCGGAACCGTTGTCGAGGAAGGCGAAATCACCGTTGAGGTAAGAAAAAAGGCCGATGACACGCGCTTTCAGAAGATACTTTCGCTGATAGCCCAGTCCGAGGCGTCCAAAGCGGGGATAGAGTTAAAATCTCGCGAGCTTGCGGACAGACTCGTGCCGTTCAGCTTTTTGGCCGCCGGCATAACGGCTCTTTTCGGAGGCGGTCTCAAACGAGCGCGTTCGGCTCTGTCGGTCGATTACTCCTGCCCCGTCAAACTCTCCACACCTCTGGTGTTCCTGTCCGCGATGCGGGAGGGGCTTAGCAACGGTATATTCTTTAAGGGCGGAGCTTCACTGGAAGCCCTTGCCGAGGTAGACACCATTGTGTTCGATAAGACAGGAACACTCACGAAAGCGGCGCCGGCGCTGGATCGCGTCATCCCTTATCATGATTTCAAAGAAGAACGTGTCCTTAAAATCGCTGCCTGCATGGAAGAACATTTTCCGCATCCGGTGGCGAAGTCCATCCTGCGCTACGCTACCGAACGGGGGATAAAGCATCGGGAGGAGCACAGCACCGTAACCTACATCGCCGCCCATGGTATCGTTACCAGTTATCACGGGAAGCGGACGGTGATAGGCTCAAGGCATTTCATCAGGGAGGACGAGCACATTGATGTTTCGATAGCGGCGGACGACGAGGCGAAAATCAGCGCCGAGGGGAAGTCGCCGCTCTACCTTGCCATAGACGGCATTCTCGCCGCCATCTTTGTTATCGACGATCCGCCGCGCGAAGAGGTGCCCGAAGTGATAGCTATGCTGCGAAAGCTGGGCATAAAGCGCGTCTATATGCTTTCCGGCGACAACCGCCGCAGCGTGGAAAATATAGCGAAACGGCTGGGAGTTGATTCGTTCCGGGGAGAACTGTTGCCGGATGAAAAAACAGCAATCATAAGAAATCTGCGGGAACGCGGGCTTCGCGTCGCAATGGTTGGGGACGGCATGAACGATTCGCCCGCTATGTCCGCCGCGACGGTCGGGGTCGCTATGAAAGAAGGTTCGGATTTGAGCCGAGAGGTGGCAGGCATCACGCTGAAGGCTCCAAACCTGTACCCGCTGGTCATAGGACGGATTATCGCGGGCAGGGCGGTAAAGAAAATACGCACGAATATCGGCCTTGCGGCGGGCATCAACAGTGGACTTATGCGGGCGGGAATCGCCGGCAGCGATACCGGCAATACGCTTATGCTGCTTCATAACCTGACAACCCTGATGCTAAGCGTGAACAGCATGAGACCGCTGCTTTCAGAAGGAAAATCCGAATGATAGTGAGTTTTTGCCCGGGAAGGGTGCGGCTCCGTTTGCGGGAACTCAAAAACGAGACGCTGGCTGAAAAAGCGCTTGCCCGTGTAAGGTCGATTCCGGGTATCACCCGGGCGGAGGTAAATCCCTTAACAGGAAGTTTGCTAATCGAGTACAACACGAAAATCCTTTCAACCGAAAAGTTGACGGCGTTGGGGCAAGAGGCGCTGAAAGACTTCGCCCCGCGCGGTTTTGACGTTTCGTAAAATGCCCGTGCGCGTCCGCGGGCATTTAATCGACGGCTTTGTAGTTGTAAAACGGTTAAGGCTGTTCTAATTCGACGGTCTCAGCGATAAAAGGGAGGATATCCCGCGCTTTCTTGCATCCAGCATCGTTATGGTAGTGTTGTAGGGGGTAGTGGCACCAGTCATTGCAAAGTGGCGGCAAGTTGCCGCGGCAACTTGCCAATAGCGCCGAAGCAATCCAATTAGAGACACTCCTTTCTCTGGATTGCTTCACACTACGGGTTCAAAATGACGATTCCGCGCATCCGCAAGCGGATGCGTCCGCGTTACACCTACCGGCAATAACAGCCGGAATATAAATGAAAACGACGTATACATTACGGAGTTTAACCGGCGAAGCCTCCCGTCAGCCGGCTTGCGATAGGGAAACCTCCTGCCCCACTTCTTGCATCTCCGATACCGATAGCCTGCCACCGCCAAATACAGCCCTAAAACGGACAATCGAGACTGTTTCTCATTTCAAAATTATACCTTAATTAAGCCATGTGTATTACGGCAAAAAATCTAATATGCCGCAGACTGCCAATGGGCGGCGCGACATTCACTCGTTATAGCGAGCCGCGCGAAAACCGCGCTAAATATTCTTGACTTCCGTTAAAACTGACTTATAATTATCTCTAGCGTTGGTAATTTCATGTGGAAATTAACCTGCGTAATAATTTTTTGGAGGCTTTATGAAAAAAATTGCTTTATTTGCTTCATTGTTGATAGCGTTTTCCGCGGCTTCGATATTTGCGGCCGAAATTACATTC
>JAIRSB010000226.1 GCA_031255655.1 Spirochaetaceae bacterium
TTATCTAAGACGTCGCCGGAGGATTCAGCGCGTCAAGCGTGAAAAACAGCAAAAAAAAAATCCGCTTGTAGACTGGATTGAAGCGTTTCTTTGGGCTGTCTGTATTGTTCTGCTTATAAATCAGTATCTTTTTCAGGCATACCAGATACCGTCCGGTTCCATGATAGACACTCTGTTAATAGGCGACCGGATTTTTGTCAACAAGCTGATTTACGGACCGGAACTGTTGCCGGGTTTAGCGAAGCTCGGCAGTCCCATAAAACCCACTCGCAATGACATCGTCATATTTGAAAACCCTGCATACAATTCGCGGGGAACCGCTTTTGATATAGCCCAGCGTATAATTTATATGCTTACCATCTCGCTGGTTGATATCGACAGGGACCAGGCGGGAAATCCAAAAGCGCATTTCTTGATAAAACGCGCCGTAGGAATGGGCGGCGACCGCTTTTATTCGCGGCGCGGCGAGATGTTTATACGCTTCAACGGGGAAAACCGCGTAGTAAGTGAGCGCGAATATAACGCCGGGCGCGGTTGGCGGCACAACATTACACGGCTGATCGACGATTCTTCTTATACCGACATAGAACTTGCCGGCGCGGCTGCCGCGTGGATTGATTTGGGGCTTTTCCCCACACCTGAAATGATGGACGCTGTTTCCGCTTACAACCAGATGCAGTACAGCGACATGAATACTTTTAACACTAATTGGCTTATACTTCGCTGCGCCGCTTTTCCGCATGAAGACCGTTATAGTGAACAGCTTGCCCGTCGTCTGCAAGGTTGGTATGTTCCGCCGCGTCATGTATTGCCGTTAGGAGATAACCGCGACAATTCGCACGACGGGCGTTATTTCGGCTCCGTGCAGGAAGCAAAAATTTTAGGGAAAGGCGCGTTTATTTACTGGCCTATGAGCCGCGTCGCTTTTCTGAAGTAGGTAAAAGCGGTATGTTTGGCAAAGCGCTTAAGTATTCTTATGTCGATAAAAAGAATTTAGCAACAAAAAGACGTTGGATATTTCTTACAGTATTACTATTTTTTGTAATATATATTTTGATAACAAATCTTTTTTTTTCAATGCGGGTGCTGGAAAACCGTTCTATGCTGCCGTCTCTTAATTACGGCGATAGGTTTATATTTTCATCAACTGTGATAAAAAGGCTTTTGCCTGAACTTCCGTTTTTTGACGGACTGCCCGCTGAACGTGGCAGCGTTGTTTTAGTAAATAAAAATATTTCTGGTAATTACGGCGTAATAAAAACTATGCTTAATAAACTTGTTAGATTTTTTTCCGCGAATAAAATAGGGATCTCCGGTGTGGAAGAACAAATATTTATTAAGCGCGTGGCGGCTTTGCCCGGAGATACAATATCAATGACTAATTATGTGCTTCGTGTGCGGACTGCTGACAGTGTGTACACGTTTACGGAATTTGAACTGTCTGACAGGCCCTATGAGATAAACATCCCTAATGTTCCGGCTGTTTGGGATGAATCACTGCCGTTTTCCGGCAGCATGGAAGAAACCGTGCTGGGCGAGGATGAATTTTTCGTGCTTTCGGATGACCGCAGTAATACAAACGATTCCCGTACGTGGGGACCCATTCCGTCCGCGTTTATAAGCGGGAAGGCTGTGCTGCGCTATTGGCCGGTTAAAAAAATAGGTTTTCTCTAACACGAAACCTAGTATTTGAAATCGCTTTCCCCTATAAATTCTCGTAGTATGCTGCTACCGGGAACAACATACGACGACAGCATATTGAATTTATCAAGGAAATCTAAAAGCCGTGCGGCTTCGTCATACTCTGGACATCCGGGTTTTATGCCGCGCAACAGAGGCTCAACATAGCATTTTAGAACAGGTATTTCGTAATCGAGCGCGGAATTGAAAACTGCGTCGGCGCTGTTTTCAAATCGGAACACATATTTTTCAGCGCCGCGCTGGACGCTTTCCCACATCGCCATAGTACCCAACGCGCTCATTTTTCTAAACTGATTGTCACGCACAATGCGGCGAAGCAGGCGGTTATCCCGTGTGCTTACCCGGTTGCGGTCGTCTATATTTATTTGCGCCAGCACGGACACATATATTTTGAATTTATTTTCAGCTTTGATTCTGTGGGTAAGCTCGTCATTTAGGCCGTGTATGCCTTCGATTACCAGCAATTCTCCGCACTCGCTCAGACGAATTTTTCTTCCTTCTTTGCGGCTACAGGTTTTGAAATCAAACACAGGCAGCACGGTATCTTTTCCATCAAGAACATCCAACAGTTGTTTGTTAAAATAATCAACATCCAGAGCCTCAAGACATTCTAAATCAGGCTTTCCGTATTCGTCTTTCGGTACTTTTTCCGGGTGCTGATAGTAGTCGTCAAGGCTTATGGCGATAGGCTCTATGCCGAGCACTTTTAATTGAACAGACAGACGTTTTGCTGTTGTTGTTTTACCGGAACTTGAAGGTCCCGCGATAAGAACGACTTTAATTTCCTCGCGGCGTTTGTATATTTCATCCGCTATAAGCGAAATCCACTTCTCTTGAAAAGCCTCGTTTATCCGCACGAAGTCTTTTATTGTTCCGTCTGTTATGATTTTGTTGAGGTGTCCCGCCGAAACAACGCCGGATATATGTCCCCATTTCTTGTATTCCTCAGCCGCAAGGAATATTTTTGTATTGCTAGGGATTTTTTCTAAAGCTCCGCCCTCGTCATATGGGAAACGCAGCAAAAAGCCCTCATGGTACGGTGAAATATCAAAGGCCGATATTAAACCTGTGCGCGGCAGTACCGGAGCGTGATACAAGTCGATAAAGTCATTTATCCGGTTTACTTTTATTAAAGCCCTGCCGCGTTGCTCTATAAGCTGCGCGGTATCGTACTGTCCGTTTTTTAAAAAATAATTGAGCGCTTCATGATAACCTAAATCGCACTGCTGTATTTTTATATCATCATCAATCAGTCGCTTTGTTTCCGCCTTTAGCTTGTTTATCTCGTCGTCGGAGGCTTTCGGGCCTTCGGTAAATGTGTAGTAATAAGCACCGCCCAAAGACAGATGTACGAATATTCCCCGCTCTGGCAAGGCCTTGTTTACTGCCGCGGAAATCAAAAGGCTCAAAGTGCGGCGGTAAGCCGCGTTTTTTTCCCGCTTGTTGCTGATGTTAATCACTTATTCCTCCGTCATAAAAATCTCGTGCCGGCAGTTAGGCCGTAGCTAAAGCTGTTCGACACTATCGCGGCGAGACTGTGGTTAAACTGCTCAGACGCGCCGCCAACTGCGCGATACGAACAGGAGCGTTCTCGATACGGTCGAAAGTTACATGGCCGCCTGTAACAAGCCGGTTTTTCTTTACGTACAGGATTTCACCCAGCAAATCAAAAGGAGCCGCCGGCGGAGTTTCGAGGGATGACAGTTTGCTGCTCAAAACATAGTCGACAGGCATCGGGTCGTAATTATGTGAGGGGGATACAGCATCTTTTTCGTTCCCATAAATAACATCGGCTGTTTCCGGCAAGTAGCTGTTGTTGCCGTAGACAACGGCGGCGGCATCCATGACATCCGCGCGCGGGAAAACTCTAAACTTGCCATTGTTCGCCATTTCGTTTGCGATGATCTGAGTTAATATCACGGCGTCGCCCTGCTTAAAATATTCAGATGTTGGAATCTGCAAAATATCGACCGCGAGCGAGGGTATATATTTATATCTTTTTCTGCGTTCTTTTATGTTGTGTTGGGAAACAGTCATTATTTTTCGTGTCATTGACGTAAAAAAATTCGATATGTCCGAAAGATATTTAAATTCCCGGTAATCTCCGGCGATAAGCTCTTTTGTTTTAACATCCATGATAACGACGTAGAAAATCCATTTGTCACCCAAAGAACCGGCAAAAGACGCCATTACAAAATCGGCGCGTAATTCTCTGCCGGCATTGAACGCCGAATGATATGTCTGTTCAACTTTTATGTCTCTTTGTATTTTAGGCGTTATGGGAATTATATCGTAAAAACTGTATTTTGTAGCGGCATTGGCGAGCTGCCATGCAAAAGTTTCATCAATATCGTTAGATATATCGTCCGCGATAAGGTCTCCGCTTATTAATGGCAAGACAGCGAGTCTGGGTGTCGCGCAGGCTGTAAGCAGCATAGAAAATATGACTATTGCGAGAGTAGTTCTCATTATTTCGCGTAACTCCTTTTTTCGCGGCGCTTGTATGCGGGGTAAAAATCTTACGTTTCACCGCGTTAGGGGAAACATGATTTTTGTATAAAATTATTATAACTTTATCGGCATTGTTTGCTCAGAATTTTAGAAGTAATTTCGCTTAACGCTTTGAATAATCGGTGAAAAATAGTTTGACCAGCTATTTCGAAAGCAGGGCGGCGACATCAGCGGTGAGGGTTTTTGCCGTGTACGCGCCAACTCGTACCGAGCGGATTACGCCCTCCGAATCTATCATGAAAGTCTGCGGGATGGCGTTTATGCCGTACAAAGCCGAGATCGCACCGTTTGTGTCCATAGCCAGATTCAAACGGAGTTTTCGTTTTGCTAGAAAGTCCGAGGCGACCTTTTCCGGTTCTTGGCAGTTTACGGCGATGACGGCAAAGTCATTGGCTCCCGGGCTAGTAATATCTGCTATCAACGGAAGCTCGCGGACGCATGGACCGCACCAGCTTGCCCAGAAGTGCAGCACAACCGGCTTCCCCCGGTATTCGGACAGTTTCTTTCGGTTATTCGGCGAACCGGCAAGGCTGATCGTGAAATCCGGCGCGAGTTGTCCGGCGGCAGGCGGGGCGGCAAACGCGCTTTCGGCAATGCTGGCTATGAGGACGGCAATGATAAGGCGCGCGGTTTTGTTTCGTGATAACATTATTATTCTCCTTCAAATTTGACAGGCGGAACACCTTTTACTTTTTGTTTGTTTTTCGTGGATGCCGAAAAAAACGTAAGTTTGACTGCTTTTGACGGGCAAACGCCGGAACATTCGCCGCAACGGATGCATTCACGGTCGTTCACGGCTAATGTGTCCATTTTACAGTCTTTGACGCAGGCTCCGCAATGGGAGCAAGCCGACGAATCGAAGTGCAGACCGAATAGCGCGTACTTGTTTACAAAGCCGTACAACGCGCCCAGCGGACAGATGAAGCGGCAAAAGGCACGAAAGCAGAATACGCACAAAACCGCCAGCACAGCCAGCAGTCCTAGTTTCCAGATGAAAAGCCCGCCAGTTACGGCGCGAAGCTGGGCATTCGCCAGTACGAGCGGCAGCCCTGCCTCCAGCGTGCCCGCCGGACAGACAAACTCACAGAAAAACGGCGCACCCCATCCCTGAATAATAAAAGCCGCAAGCGGTAGTCCGGTTACGGCAATCGCAAGAAAAATGTATTTAAGCAGTGACAGGCGGCGTGTGGCGGCGCTTTTCGGAAGTTTTGGGGACGG
>JAIRSB010000121.1 GCA_031255655.1 Spirochaetaceae bacterium
GCTCGGTCTGCGGGTAAGTTTCCTCGCCGCCGCCGTCATACTCCGGTATGGGAGACATATCCCGCTGGATGGGGTTTACATCTCCGGTGGAAACCGGCACAGCATTTTGTTCCGTCGTCGCGCTCTGTTCAACAGGCGTCTTGGGCGGGAAGAAAGTATACTGAATAAAATAAAAACCGGAAATTGTTATTATAGATAATACAACGGCCAGAAGCGTTCGTTTTTCCATGCAACCTCTTTAAAAATGCGGCTTCATAAGGTTTTCGGCCAGAGAAACCGCGAAAAATTTGATACGCCGCCCGCAATTTTGCGCGCGGCCGTGCGGCGAAGCGGTTTATTCGCGGCGCTGTTATTTTTACGGAACCGGGTCGTAGCCGCCTTTGTGAAATGGATGACAGCGTAAAAGACGGGATAAAGCTAAATAAAGCCCGCGTAAAACGCCGTATTTTCGCACCGATTCGTAAGCATAGCTCGAACAACTCGGATAGTACCTGCAACAAGGCGGAAAATGAGGCGATAACGCCTCCCGGTAAAAACGCATAAGCATAAGCACGAAATCTTTCAGTGTGAAATATTCCCTCTTCACAGGTCCCTTTTCGCCGCGAGAAGTCCCGCCCTGTTAAACAGAGTTTCCATTTGCCGTATTCTAAGCGGCAATCCGCCGGGCGGTAGATTGCCGCCCGCCAAATCAATATCAAGTGAATTCGCCGCCTGAAAATCGTCTTTGAACGGGTAGACTAGCAACACCATATCATAACCGCCCTTAATTTCGGAACGTAAATGACGATAGGCTTCTCTTCCCAATCTGCGGGCACGGTTTCGCTCCACCGCGCCTCCGAATTTACGCGCGAACGTAAACGCTATGCGTCTTTCCGCGCCATTCCCACGTAAAAAAAATAGCTTCGCGCCGAAACAGGATGTAGAAGCTCCGCGCCTGAACACGCTTTGAATATCTTCCCGCCGCTTTAAGCGTTCTTTTTTTGGAAAAGAAAACGGCTTGCTGTGGTTTTCCCGCACCTCCGTCATTTTCACGTAATTCACAATGTAGGGGTTAATACCCGCCCGCAGATCTAGTACGGCTTCTTTTCATCCGCGGCGGTCAGTTTTATCCTTCCTTTAGCCCGCCGGCGTTTCAGTACCAACCGCCCGCCCCGCGTCTTCATACGCGCGCGAAATCCAAACTTTCTGTTGCGTTTAACCTTACTTGGCTGATATGTCCGTTTCATGGACCACTCCTAATTTTAATCCGCCGGCATACCCGCGCGGACACAGCTACTCGTTTTGTTTTCATTCTATAAGAATAGTGCAATAAGGGTCAATACCTGTCAAAGTGTAAAATTGCCATGTCGAACTATTGACACTCCATGACCTGACATGGGAATATAAAAATATCGACGGAGTAAAATGAAACCAGCGTTAGTAGTCCTTGCCGCCGGCGTAGGCAGTCGTTACGGCGGAGTAAAACAGATTGATGGAATAGGGAATTACAAAGAAACCTTGCTTGATTACGCGACATTTGACGCGCGTAAATCGGGATTCGGCAGCGTTGTTTACATTATACGCAAGGATATCGAGTCCGCGTTCCGCGAGCGTATATTCGACCGCGTGGCAAAAAATTTTGATGCCCGCTACGTGTTTCAAAGCCGCGAAAACCTGTTGAGCGAAGCTCAGATTAAAAAATCAAAAGACAGAGTAAAACCATGGGGAACCGCGCATGCCGTACTGTGCGCCAAGGATGCCATTAAAACGCCTTTTGCCGTGATAAACGCCGATGATTACTACGGACGCTCCGCGTTTGAGACATTGAGCGGCTACCTTTCCGGTATCCCCGAAGACAGCAATGAACACGCGATAGTCGCCTACATACTGGGCAACACCCTGAGCAAAAAAGGTTCAGTGTCCCGCGCCGTTTGCAAGGTAAAAGACGGGTATTTGGTGTCGATGCGTGAACACAAAAAAATCAGCCGCGAAAACGGCCAAATCGTAAGCGACAACGACGGCGAAAAAAGCGTTTTCATGGGCAGTGAGCTTGTTTCCATGAATTTTTTCGGGTTTTCACCCGCGATTTTCGATACATTCTCGGAATTTTTTAATAAATTCATCGAAAAAAACGCCGGCTCAGATACGGCGGAATGCCTGCTGCCGGAATGCGCCGACACCATCGTTTCCTCAGGAAAAGGAAAAATACGAGTCTTTACATCGAAAGAAAGCTGGTTCGGCATGACATATCCAGAAGACCGCGATGTTGTCCGCGCCGAAATAGCGAATAAAATAGTAAAAGAAGAATATTATCCCGAACGCCTTTGGGAGCGTGAGTAGCGGTGGCGGACGGCGGCGGTTCCGCGCCCCACGCGAACGGGAAACGGAAACAGATTTTTATAACGCTGAAAGCTAAGGTAAAAGTTCGTCTTTTTCTCGCGCTGTTTGTTATCCCGCTTCTTTACGCTGAACAGCCGCTTCCACCGGCGGAACAGCCAATACCTTTGCCGGAACCAGTAATCGTGGATGACGATGCCTTTGACAAATTTTTGTTTGACAGACCACTTAGACAGCGCAGCCCTTCTGTCCCGGAGCGTATAACCCGTCAGCGGCACGACCGCCTCCGTTTCCCCGTGGTGCCAACGATACACGGCATAGACGAACCGCTGACAGAAAGCTACATCAAACGCTACTCCAAAACTGCCGGTCTTAACTGGATAAGCTCGGTGATGAAAAAAGCTGAGCCTTACTTGGCATTCGTGAGAAACGAAATCGAGCGGCGCGGACTGCCGCCGGAACTCTTGTACCTGCCCGTCATCGAATCAGGCTATACCAGTGCCGCGTTGAGCTCGTCGGGGGCTGCCGGCCTCTGGCAATTCATGCAAAACAGCATAAAGCCGTATATGGTCATCAATGAATACATGGACGAGCGCAGGGATTTCTGGAAATCGACGCATGGGGCGCTTTCAAAACTTGAAGAAAATTACGGCAATTACAGAGACTGGGCATTGGCGCTTGCCGCATACAACGCAGGGGGCGGGGCAGTAAACCGCTTAATCAAACAGACCGGAATAAGCGATTACTGGATTTTGTCCGCTAGGGGACATTTGAAAACTGAAAGCGTACATTATGTGCCGAAACTGATAGCTGTTTACCACATCGTGTCCAACCCGCGTAAATTCGGACTTGATATTTCGTGGAAACCGGCAGAAACCGAGTGGGCGCGTCTGCCGTTAAGCCGTCAGGCTGATCTCCGCCTGTTGGCAGAACACGCGGGCATAGACAAGAACGAGTTACTGAGTATGAACAGCGAACTGTACCACCATGTCACGCCTCCAGCCGGCTATATGCTCAAAGTAAAGAAAGAGCATGTTGAAACAGTCAGGAACGTCGTTGACAATCATGATATAAAGCTTGTGAACAGCTACTATTACCGCATAAAATCAGGCGACACGCTGTCTGATCTGTCCCGGCATTATGGTGTCAGCGTAAATCAGATTTTAGCCCAGAACCCGGACATATCTCCGAATTCCCTTCAGATTGGTAGAACGATAAGCATCCCCGCGTTAAAAGATACCGCCCCCTATACCGGAAAACCGAGGGAAGTCGCCGGACTATCAGACGCGGACGTATCCATGACTGGAGTTTGGGTTGTAAAAAAAGGCGATACACTGTGGTCTATCGCCCGCTCGTGCGGCGTTTCTACCGAAGCTCTAGCAAAAGCTAACAGCATATCGCTTTCCGCCGTTCTCCGCATAGGCTCTCATTTGAAAGTTCCAGAACTCTAATTCCGGCGGCATACCGCCTTGCTAAAATACTGATTTTCTTATATGTTTTTTTAGCAGGAGAGTGACTTGTGAGAATATTTATTTTTTCCGCCGTGCTTGCCGCGGTTTTCACTCAGGCCGCGTACTCATACGACGCGCCGTACGGTGAAAATCTTTTTTTGCTTGGTTTTCCGGGCTTAATATCAAACGCGGCCTCGACATCTGGAAGCGGGCTTTACGATTCAGGTCCATATTCCATCAACATAAATCCGGCGCTTACAGCGCCGTTACAGCGCGTTTCCGCCGACATAGGCGGCACGATGCTTATGAGAGAAAATAAGACCGGATTTTCTTTTCTTCTGGGAATGTTGTTTCCCAGCCGCTGGGGTGTGTGGACGATTCTGGCACAGAGCGCTCTGATTGAGCCGCCGTTTTCGCCTGCCGGAAACATGTACAGCGGACGTTTCGGATGGTCAAGAGACATTACTGAGAAACTGTATGCCGGAGCGTCTGTTTTCGCCGGCGTAACCACCAATTACGGCGAGGGGTACGCGGCTGGTCTTGACTTAGGCTTTGTTTACCGGATGGGAAATATGGGATTCTTAAAGGATGCTCGTTTCTCCGCGGTGTTCGCGAATATCGGGCAGACATTCAGTAACAATATTTACAGCAATTTACCCGGTGCGTTTGCGCCGAAATGCGGTTTCGCGGCAGTTTTATTCGAAAACAAAGGCTTTGCAGCCGGATTTTCTGTCGATGCCTCGTTTCCCACGCTCAAAAATGCCGTCTTAAACGCCGGAATGGAATTCAGCTTAATGAAAAAAGTTACCGTTTCTATCGGATGGGACGCAAATTTAAGAGAACTGTTGGACGGTGTCGGTATACATAATCCATTTATAGGGTTCGGTTTCAAATGGACGGCGGACACAGGCGCGTCTGAAATCATGATGAGCCAAGGATGGGAAAAAACTGATGTGGATGTATCCGCTTTGTGGCAGCAGATAAATAACGATATACATATTTTTTCGGCGGGCGTTTCGGCGCAGTTCGGAAGCGTTGACCGGGATCCTCCTGTCATCAAATTGGGAGATGCGGAAACATGAAAAAATCATTTGTAAGCCCGCTGATAAGCGGGTTAGTTTTAATTTGCGTCTCGGTACTGTTATTAAGCGCCGGAGACCCAGCCGTGGGTTCCGCGCAGGGAAGTGACTCCACACTTACGGCATATATTTCCCCAAACAATGACGGCGTAAAAGATGTCCTCATTGTGCCTTTCAGCATAACGGATAAGCGTTACATCACGGAATGGCGGCTTTTGATAAGCGACGAAAACGGTACGGTTGTCCGCACCATAGCGAACAAAGATAACCGGCCTGTCAGCCTGACATTCAAGGAATTCTGGCGGATAATCACCAGACCCAAACAAAGTGTCGCTATCCCAGCGTCTGTAGTTTGGGATGGAGTAATGGATTCGGGCGAGGTCGCGCCGGACGGCGTATATTTCTACTCGCTGCAAGCTGCCGATGATAATGGTAACACCGCCAAATCCGAAAAACGGATGGTGGTAGTCGACTGTACCCCCCCTGTTGTCGAGATTACCCAGCCTTCAGTGGCGGAAAAATTCTTTGGAGAAGGCGCTAAGTCTTCGATACGGATACGCGAAGACGGTTCACACGAAGATTTATGGACGGCGTTTATCGCCGATACTTCGGACAACATAGTCCGTTCATGGAATATTGTAGACTCCGCGCCTTCCGATATTGTGTGGGACGGACGCAGTAATGAAGGCACTCTTGTTATTGACGGCGTATATTCATACTCAATAAAAAGCACCGACCGCGCCGGCAACGTTTCAGCTCCGGTGCGTGTCTCAAACATCGTGTATTCGGGCGATAAACCGGTAACCAACCTCGCTCTCGGCAGCGGCCGCTACTTCTCTCCCGGAACTAGTCTTTCGGAAAGGTCAGATCAGGAGGACACGCGCATAAAAACGATAACGCTGGTTCCTTCAATTCCCACACCTTCTACCGGAAATTCGCTGCAAAGCTGGAGAATCGAAGTGCTGGATTCTTCTACGCAGGTTAAACGTGTATACTCCGGCGGAAGTTCAGTACCGGCTAACATCGTTTTTGACGGTTTTGACGACGCAGGCAGGGCTTTAGACGACGGAACGTACCGCGCCACGCTCACAGCATCATACTTGAACGGTTATACAACACCTGAAAAACTGTCGCCCGAATTTATCTTGGATAGGACGAGACCGCAGGCTTCTATTAGTCTGCCTGATAATATATTTTCACCCAACGGCGACGGCGATAAAGACGCTATAATACTGCGTCAGAATCTTTCGCAGGAAAATACACCTTGGCGCGGCGAAGTTGTAAACCGTCAGGGCAGCATCGTGCGCAGTTTTGAGTTTGGCGGTAAACCTGCGCCTGAAATATCATGGAACGGCCTCTCGGATTCCGGCGCGCTCTGCCCGGACGGTGAGTATCAGTACCGCGTATCGTGCGTCGACCTCGCGGGAAACTTCGCTTCCGCCTTGAGTCTTCCTTTTGTTCTTGATAACAGCGCCACCGAATTGATACTTTCCGCATCTCCGGAAGCCTTCTCGCCGAACGGTGACAGTGTTCAGGATTCAGTACGCTTCGGCGTTACTTCTAAATCGGAAAGTGGAATTATTCAGTACGCTCTTACGATAACGGACGCACCCGCAGGTAAGGCCGTCCGCGTTTTTGACGGGAACAGTGCGCTGCCTTCTTCCATCGTTTGGGACGGCAAGGCATCCGACGGTTCGACTGCTCCTGACGGACTTTATTACGCAAAATTGAGCGCGACCGCGCGTAATGGAAATGTATCAAGTGTTACGGCAGGGCCTGTTGTTTTGGATACCACGCCGCCTAAGGCCGCGGTGAGCGCTCCATATTTGCTGTTCGACCCGGAACCGGATTCAACACGCAAATCGCTGCCGCTTATGATAGAAACTGATGCCGAAAGAGTTTGGACCGGCGTAATCCAGCCGGCGCAAGGTGCGTCGCCTACTCCTGTCCGAAATTTCGTGTGGTACGACAGCGAGGTTCCATCGTTTGAATGGGACGGCACGGATGATTCGGGAAATACGGTGAAAGATGGCGTGTACCGGTTCATACTGTCGGCGCAGGATCCGGCAGGTAATCGCGCGAATGTTGAGCTTGCCGCTATAACCGTTGACACCCGGCCCTCGCGCGCTTGGATAACGACGCTATATGAGACCATAGCTCCTAACGGCAATAAAACCAAGTCGCAGGTGTTTGACATAACGTCCACGCCTAATGACGGTGTTGATAGCTGGGCGTTTAGGATAGTGAATGCTGAGGATGCCTCCGGTGAGGCTGTCAGGGTCTGGCAGGGTTCGGGCGACACTGTTCCGGCAAGGATCGAATGGGACGGCAGGCTTGCTGACGGCAATGCGGCAGACGGTCTGTTTGTCGGACTGCTGGAAATTTCCTACACGCGCGGTAAAAATGTGCGGACGGAAAGTCCCGCTTTCGTTTGCTCAGCGCAAGCGCCGGTGATATCCACGCTGGCGCATCCTGAGTTTTTCAGCCCAGATAACGACGGAATTGATGACGAGGAACGCATAACACTGAACGCTTTCTCGTACCTGCCGTTTGAAAGCTGGAGTTTTGAGGTATTCGAGCCTCAGGGTCGTAATCTGTTCTGGTCGGCTTCCGGGAAATCCCAAATAACACGCGAGCTTGTCTGGGACGGAAGGTCGAGAACAGGTGAACTTGTTCAGTCTGCTATGGACTATCCATATACGTTTACCGTTACGGATGTCGAGGGGCAATCGTCCCAGTCCTCCGGCGTTCTGCATGTCGACGTGCTTGTGATTAGAGACGGCGACAAACTTAAGATGCAGGTGCCGGCAATCATATTCCGCGCCGACCACGCCGATTTTGTCGCAAAGGCGCAGGACCCGCAGCAAGGACTTGAACAGAATGTCATCGATAATAATATGCGCGTATTGCGGCGTATTGCCCAGATTCTCAACAAATTCAAGGATTATACTGTAGTCATTGAGGGACACGCTCATAACCTCTCCGGTACGGAAGCGGAAGAAACCAGCAGGGCGGGCGGCAATATACCGCTTGTTCCGTTGTCAAATGAACGCGCCGCGTTCGTTAAGCAGCAGCTTACACGGCTCGGCGTTAGCGCGGGGCGTATGACTACTGAGGGGATGGGCGGCCGTAAGCCTATAGCTGATCCGGCTAACCGCGATGACTGGTGGAAAGACCGCCGTGTTGAGTTTATTTTAAATAAGTAGCCGCGGGCATCCTGAAACAGGGATGTTTACGGCTGCCGCGGGGAAGGCGGTTTTCGCCTTTCTCGCGAATTACATGGACGCGCCGCGAATTTGGCGGCTGTGTTCGTGAAATATGCTATTACGTTAAAGCAGCGCCGGAGAACGTTCGATTACGTTTTCCGGCGTTGCTATAAGGAGCTTGTATGATAGCGTTGGCCAGCGACCACGGCGGTTTCGCGTTGAAAAATGAGATAAGACTTTTGCTTGATGATATGGGACTGCCTTATACGGATTTTGGTGCGGACAGTCCGGTTTCTTGCGATTACGCTCTTTTCGGCGTCCCCGCAGCTAAGGCTGTGGCGGCTGGGAAGTGCGAGAAGGGTATTTTGTTCTGCGGCACAGGCGCGGGTATGAATTACGCGGCAAACAAAATATGCGGGATTCGCTGCGTTGTCTGTTCAGACTGCTTCACGGCGGTCATGTCCCGCGCCCATAACGACGCCAATATGCTCGCGCTTGGAGGCCGCGTCGTCGGAGTGGATCTTGCCAAAATGATAGTAAGGCTTTGGCTGGAAACCGAATTCTCCGGCGACGAGCGTCATAAACGCCGTATCGCCCAAGTAATGGAGTTGGACGCTTAAATCCGCCGAAGGCTTCAAGCATAAGGTGGTAACGAGCGAAAGACATTGAGCGCAGACGGAAAGTATTATATCATATTTAGCAAAGCGGAAAACAGGAAGATATTGTCATGGTGGTAACACCTGTGAAATATCCGCATTGCGGAAGCGAAAACGAAAATATGGAGGATCTAAAGAATTTAATTATCCAAAAGGCTTAAATGGGACAATGGAAATAGCCTTTAGCTTAAAAAGTTATGATGAAGTTGATAAAGAATACAAGCGTCTTGTGGATTTAGGCGTTGAAAGTATTTTTCCTTCGACAACGATGCCATGGGGACAGCGGACTTGCTATATAGCTGACCCGGAAGGTAATTTATTGGAAATTGGTTCATTTGGAGCATAAAATAACAAGTTATTTAAATTATGTTCAATGGAG
>JAIRSB010000185.1 GCA_031255655.1 Spirochaetaceae bacterium
ACCTCAATCTTGCCGGGCGGACGCAGCGGTGTAATTTTTTGCGCCGGAGCGTTGACCTTTATTCCCAAATCTGAGGCAAAAGTCGATAACGAAGATATATCGGTCTTAGACTGCGCCGACTTTTCCGAAGACAGCCAGTCCGCCGCCGGCTGTTTCTTCTTGAGACGGCGGTATTTTCCGCCGTAAGCTAGCAACAGTTCCGAAACCCTGTCTTTTACTGTGGCGATGTCGATGGATATGGAACCAGAAGGCTTTTGAACAAAATCACTCGCGCCGAGATTAAGGGCTTCCATAGTAACGGCGGCGCCTTTTTCGGCGATAGAAGACAGTATGATAACCGGAATTTTGATACCCTGTTTTTTGCGTTCGCGAAGAAATTCAATACCGTTCATCTCCGGCATTTCAAGGTCTAAAACTATTATGTCAGGATTATATTTTTTGATTTTTTCGAGCGCGAATTTTCCGTTCATCGCGGTATCGACTACGGAAAGACCGGGCGTCGCGTCCACCATCCTGCTTATAAGGTTTCTCATAAGCGCGGAATCGTCTACGATTAGTACCGAAATATCATCGGCCATGTTCTCTCCTTATAACCACTTTTTATAAAGCGTTGTCCATTGGGTTTTGACAAATTCAAACTTTGTATTCATGCCGAAAAGCGACTCGGAATGTCCGATATAAAGAAAAGATTTTGGGGCCATAGAATCCCAAAAATGATTTACAACAGTTAGCTGCGCGGCCTCGTCAAAATAGATTAGCACGTTACGGCAAAACACAACATCAAAATTTCTCCAAGGGGAGATGTTTTTAAGATTATGATAATCAAAACGGATTTTAGACTTTAGAATATCCTTAACACGGTATCCGTTTTCATTCTTGTCGAAATATTTTTTTAAGTAAGCATCCGGTATTCCAACGATATGCATTTTGTCGTAAAAGCCATCTTTTGCCGTCATTAAACATTTCAAACTCAAATCGCTGGCTACAATTTCAAACTTAAAACTGGGTGGCAGCTTTTCGCTCAGAAGCATCGCTATGGTGTAAGGCTCTTCTCCGGTTGAGCAGCCCGCACTCCAGACTCTTAGGGTAAAATCGCCGGAAAGTTTTTTTAACGCCGTAATCTCCGGTATGACAAAACGTTCCATCGCGTCAAAATGAGGCTGGTTACGAAAAAAACGAGTCAAGTTCGTCGTTATGGTGTCAAGAAAAGTCTTTAACTCGTCTTTATTTGAACCGACAGTATTCAGGTACTCTCCGGCAGTTTTGATATCGCTCTGCCGCAGGCGTTCTCTCAAACGGCCTTCCAGTATGGAACGGTTGGTTTGAGTGAAATGTATACCGCTTTCTGTGTAAATCAGCTTGCGGTACGCCTCGAATTCAGCATCTGATAAAAATGAAACATCAGCCATTAGAGTAAGACTATTAAAACACCGCCTATTAGTCAATAGTCCGCTTGTAATCTCGCGAAAGCCGGACAACCGGCGGAAAACTAATTTCCGCGGTGTATGCCGCGAATCACGCTGAACGAAGCGTCCGCGTCAAACTTCCATGATTCTGTGGCGCTTTTGCAGACCAGTCGCGATTCTTCGGCGTCAATACCCACTATCCCGCTGTCAAGAATGTTGTTTTCGTATACGGCGAACAGACAGCCGTAATACAGGGTTTTCTCTCCACCGGCTGGTATGGTAACTGTCGTCGGAGAGCCGAGCATCCGTTTTTGCCTGCGGGAATAATCCAGCCCGTATGTGTAAGCAGCTGTGGCATTTTGAACGCCTAGACAGTAGGTTTGGTCCGGCGCCCCGTTCCACGGCGCCCACGGAGTAAATGGCCTGCCGCCATATTGCATCCATATATCGTTAAAATAAAGGATTATTTCATCGCCGGCCTCATAACTTGACGATGACGCCGGGCCGGGAAAGAAGCTGATGTAAGCCATTTTTAACAGCGGGTTCACTACGGACGACCAGCCGATACGGGCTGATCTGGGGATAGCTCCCGTTACGAAATCGGTGTACCCATTCGGGTGGGGTACGATGCTTAAATCCGTTGTGCCGCCGTAAGTAAGCGGAGCCTTTGAAAGAGAGGCAAATTCCGTGTTCAAAGCGAGGCGCGTTGTGGTATCAAATTCCCCGCCCGGAGGAGGCGTTGTCCAGACGCTTGCGGCAGCCGATATTCGGCAGCCCGACTGCAAAAACGGGGGGGCCACGGTGTTATGGCTGGCGCAGCATATATCAATGTCTTTGTTCCCCAGATTGCATATACTTAACGCGGAATAGTGAACGCTGTGTTCCGGCAAGAGCGCGTCCGTTTTCCTGAAATAGAGGGGCATAGAAACATTCGGGCTTTTGAGTTCCGCCGAAGCCCAAGCCGCGCCGCTTGCCTTGTCAATTCCGCTTTTTCTGTGATTCCACTTTAAATTCGCCGTCCAGCCGTGCTGCGGCATCGTAACACCGTCGACACTGTAGGCCGCGCCGAAATTCGGCGCGCATGGGAAATTTCCGGCGATGTTGTACAAAAGCTCGGACTTCCAAAAACGCCCGTCAACAGCGTCTTCATACGGAACGCCCGAATTCGAGCGAAACCACGGCTGCCAGTGGGCGTTTATCTGGCGTTTATCTTGTACGCTGCAAAGAATGGGTATCATCCCGCCAATATCGTCTATCTGCGTGCGCAATGTCGCGTTTTCAAGGAATGTCGCTTCCCGTCCGCCAATTCCAGTAATACGCGAAACCAGCGCCCGTCTCGTATTCTCCATATCGTCAAGTTTAATACGTAGCTCTTTTATATGCTAGACTTCCCGCGCAAAAACCGCGTTTACCGGAGACAAAAAGCATTAGTTTTTTGGAGGCAAAACGGCGCCGCGGAGTTTTCGTTTATTTAATTAAACGGAAACCCCACGGCAATTTGCCGTGGCAAGCTGCCGCGTTTGAGACGCGGTTTAGCGCAGTTCCGCAACAATCTCGCTTATGATGCGGCTTGTATCGTCGTAAGCCGTCTGACAGGTGCCGACTTGCCGGTGCCCTCCCCCGCCATACTTGAGCATTAGGCTGCCGACATCGGCTTTCGCCGTCTTGTTTATTATGCTGTAGCCCACAGTAATCACGCAGTTTACTTTTTTCTTGCCGTCCACTACCCAAACGGAGATGTTTTGCTCCGGAAACAACGTGTAGATGATGAAACGGTTTCCGGCGTGGATGGTTTCAACCCCGCGTAAATCAACGATTACGGCCTTGCCTTCGACCTTTGCGTGTTCTTTTACCATTCTTACGAACATGTCGTTCTGCTCGTGGTAGACTTCTATCCGCTCTTTAACATCCGGCATGGCGAGTATTTCGTCGATAGGTTTATCGAGCACGGCGCTTGCCAGTTTCTTCATCAAATCAAAATTACTGATTGTGAAATTTCTGAAGCGCCCTAAGCCTGTGCGCGGGTCCGCGATGAAGCCGAGCAGTACCCAACCGCTGGGGTGCACGATTTCATCAATCGTAAGGTTTGCCGAATCAAGTTTGTCTACATACTTTACCATCTCGGCAAACTTGCCGAGTTTGCTGTCGCCGCCGTAATAATCGTATACCACGCGGGCACAGCTTGGAGCCTGGCGCGAATCGCCTTCAAACTTTAAGCTGGCGCCCAGCCTTTCCTGCTCGCTCGAATGGTGGTCAAACCATAACGCGCAGCCTTTGATGTAGGGAACATTCGCCACGATGTCGTTTTTTGTGGCGTCGATTAAACCGTCCTGAATATCTTTTGGGTGAACAAACAGCCATTCGTCAACCAGACCTACAGCTTCGAGCAAAGCACCGCAAGCTAGTCCGTCAAAATCAGACCTTGTAATTAAACGCATATACTTTCCTCCTGCGCTATACGATATCAAAAAACGATGTGCGGGTAAAGCCGTCAGGCCGGCAATTCGCAGCTTTATGGTTTAACCGCAGATGTCTGCTGATGCTTCACTTCGTTTTTCAACCACAGACAGCGCGTGATACTCGGTGCGGACAGGAGGCGGCGCGAGCGGCGGGCGGGTAACCACGTCATTGCAATCCCATCAGAACGAAGCAATCCAGAGAAGAGGGAATGCCTCGCCCTGACAGGACCAGCAAGAAATTCTCATTTTAGAAAAACAACACCTTAAAGCAACAAAATACAGAACTTAAGATAAAATACTATAACACGCAAATAGTGAGGCTGTACCAATATGAATAAATCAGCTATCGATGAAATCAGACAACGTTTCGATAACGACGTGGAACGCTTTTCTAACACTGAGACTGGTCAGCTTTCTACCATTGGCGCTAGACTTTCCCCAGAACTTATAACAGAAGCCACGAAACGTGTCAATCCGTAGGCAAAAACACTAATATATATGCTGATATTTTACAAGGTGGAGTACTAAAGTTGTTTAGAAACTTCAGTTTCTAAACAACAACCGTTAAAAATGACTTGAGAAACAATCAATCGGATTTTCGAGCAAGTCAACTATATTATTTCAAAAAGCCGTATTCATAAATTTGAGGTTCTATTTTTTCGGCTAATTCTTTTATATTGTTTCTAAGTTTTTTGATAATTTTATTGTATGTTTCATCGTCGGATTTGTGGAAATCTCATCAACTTCGCCTTTTTGGGTTTCCGCCCAGAGGTAGTGCGCCTTAAAAAGTCCGCCAGCGGCAAGTTTTGCGTCGGTTACGATAAAATTGATGTTGCCGATATTCTGTATATCCAAATAATTTGCCATGCAGCGGGAATCAGAAATTGAAATACAACAGCGCATTTACAATAGACGCAGCGACAGCGCTGCCGCCTTTTCTGCCGCGTGTTATTATGCACGGGAGGCCGGAGTTTAAAAATAATTCTTTA
>JAIRSB010000208.1 GCA_031255655.1 Spirochaetaceae bacterium
GGAAGGCGTATTTCGTGCCGCTGTTTAATAAACCGGAAGACGTGAGGGAAACCGACGCGGTAAGCATAAAAGCATGGAAGAACCAAAAGGGGCGGCTGCAAGTGTTTGTAAATCAACGGCAGCAATTCTCATTTTGGAAATTTTTTACATGAAGAAAGCCCGAAAATAACGATATAATCGATTTTATCTTGAGTATTGTCTACTATTTCATACATATTTCGTCTATATTTTGTTGTTTTAAGGTATTATTTTTCTAAAATGAGAATTGCTGGGGTAATCTGGATTTCTTATGGCTTTTTACTACTAGATATGTTATAATTAAAACACCGTGTATTGGTCGTTGGCGTTCATCGGCGCTTTTTTGGTTTACGGCGTTCTTACGCCCTATCTCGTCATACTGATTCGTGATTACGGGTTTAGCCACTCAGCTTTGGGGATTTTGCTCGCGGTATGCGAAGCAATGGCGATAGCCAGTCCCTTTGCGATGAGTTTTTTTGCCGACCGTTTCGGGCGCTACCGCCCTGTCATGCTTGTTTCACTCGTATCGAGCCTCATTTGCGGTGTTATTCTGTTTCAATCAAATCAATTGTTGCTTTGCGCGGTGGTTTTGCCGGTTTTGGCGTTTAGTTACCGTGCACTCCAGCCGCTTTTGGACGCGATAAGCACTATAAAACTTGGAAAAGAAGGGAATTACGGAAAATATCGCGCTATAGGCTCGCTTACGTTTTTCCTTGTAGTCATATTTTTGCAGTTTACTCCGATTTTTGCCCCGAAAACCGCGTCAAACATTGCTTTCTGGATAATACTCAGCGGCGCACTTTCGATAGTTTTGATGCTGATTGTCCCCGTTTCCTATTTTATCAACGACTACGACAGGCCCGCCGCCGTCCCGCCGTCCTTGAACGTGGAACATTTCCCGGAGCGCGGCGGCGCAACGCAGCATTATGGAGCGGAACGGCGGCTTTGGTCGCCGCTTTTCATAATCGGATTTGCGATAATATGCTCTAATCGGCTCGCCATGTCGCCGATAAATAACTTTTTATCGCTGTATGTCGTCGAACATCTGAAATGGGACGCTGTAGGTATCATGTGGGGTCTGTCCAGCGGCTCGGAAATCATCTTCATCTTTTTGTCAAAACGGCTGATACAGCGTTTCAAAGCGCTGCCGTTGATGGCTTTCGCCACTTCAGTGATTATTCTGCGTTATGCCATAATACTGCTTTTCCCGTCCAGTGCCGGTGTCGCGGCATCCCAACTGACACACTCGATCTGTTTCGGCGTATTTCATCCCGCTGCGGTCGCGTTCATCACAAGCTGCGTCCCGCCCTCACGCCGCGCGCTCGGAATGTCTCTTTATTTGTCATTGGGTACCGGCGTGCCCACCTTAATTGGTAACTTGGCTGGCGGCTTCATCGTGGAATACTTTGGCTATGAGCGTCTGTTCATGTCATTTTCACTGTTCGCCGTGATTGGTCTTTTGCTGTATTTTATAACACGAAAGCACACCCGCCGGCTTTCACAGGAAAATAATCCCTAACACGGGCGGACGCGCTACACCGAAAAAACGTCGTAGGGGTCATCCCCCTGTCTGCGGTGCAAAACCGCCTCCAAGACGTGTTCCATGCTTATGGAGTCCGCGCCTTCAATGTCGGCGATAGTGCGGGCGACGCGGAGGATGCCATGATAGGCGCGACCTGATATGCTGAGTTTTTCCACCGCCGTCGTGA
Organism: Spirochaetaceae bacterium; assembly: GCA_031255655.1. Taxonomy (GTDB): domain Bacteria; phylum Spirochaetota; class Spirochaetia; order Treponematales; family Breznakiellaceae; genus JAIRMY01. The sequence continues at coordinate 1,728 of JAIRSB010000208.1, forward strand.
ACGCGCCAAGCGCTTTGCCGCTCAGTTTGCAGTATTTGTCGATGTCGGGGGAGCCCATGTTTGAATTCCGCCTGATTTCCGTACCGGCAAAACGTTCGCGCTGGATTTCGACGGCCTGACGCACGCGGAGGGCGGTTGAAAACTCCGGTTTTTCCGTCTCGCCGCTTAAATCCGAGACGCTCGGCGAGCCTACAGGAACGCGCAGTTCCATGCGGTCAAGCAGAGCGCCGCCGAATTTGCGCCAGTATCGAAGTATTTCGTCCCCTGAGCAGTAACATCCGGCTTCGGCAGTGGACTTCCCTCCGTATTCGCCGCCACACTCCGCCGTCTTTGCCCCAAGTCTGCCGCAGGGGCAGGGATTCGCCGCCATAACCAGTTGAAAATCCGCCGGAAGCCGGACGGAACATTCCGCCCGCGATATGGTTATGCGTTTGTCTTCAAGCGGTTCGCGCAGGGATTGCAGAACGTTCATCCTGAATTCGGGGGCTTCATCAAGGAAGAGTACGCCGAAATGAGCCAGACTAATCTCGCCCGGGCGCACGGCGCGGCCTCCGCCTAGGATGCCTTCCGCGCTTGCCGAGTGGTGCGGCGAGCGGAAGGGGGCTTTGTCTATCAGACCGTTTACGGCGATTCCGGCTAGGCTGTGCAAACGAGTTACTGTTATTGCCTCCTCTTCCGTCAAGGGCGGCATTATCGAGGGCATACGCCGCGCAAGCATAGTTTTGCCCGAACCCGGCGGGCCGAATACCAGCAGGTTATGTCCGCCCGCCGCCGCTATCTCCAATGCCCGCTTGTAGCGCGGCTGCCCTTTCACTTCAGTTACGGGTGCATCCGCGTCGGGTGTGTCCGCCGCTTTTGGCGACGTGACGGGGGCGGGCGGCAGGCTGCCGTGTTCCCTAAGATGGCGCAGTGCGTTCACGGCGTCTTCCAGCGTATCTACTCCGGCAACCGCGCAGTTTCCGAGTATGGCGGCTTCGGCGGCGTTCGCGGAGGGTACGATGAAGTTCTTGATTCCCGCGTCCCGTCCGGCGACAGCCGCCGCCAGCGTTCCGCACACGGGTCGGACTCTGCCGGAAAGTTCGAGTTCTCCCAGAACCATGGTGTCGAAGGCTGGAGGTATCTCACCTGCCGCCGTCATCACCGCGAGGGCTATCGCTAAATCCAGAGCCGCGCCGTCTTTCCGCACGCCGGCGGGGGCTAGATTTATCAGTAGTCTGTCGTTCGGAAATTTGAAGCCTGAATTGCGGAACGCGGCGCGGACGCGCTCTCTGGCTTCGCGCACTGCTCCCGCCGCAAGTCCGCTGATGTCGACTCCCGGAATTCCGCGCCGGATGTCGGCTTCAACTCTGATAACGATTCCTTCGTAGCCGAAGGGGTTATACGTCATGACAAACATAAATACCTCGATATAATATCTGCGGTGTTTATCGCGGCATACTTTGTTTTTTTCAGGGAAGCGGCTATTTTTATGACAAATGTAACGGAAAGCGGGCGTTTTAAGCAGATTTCCGCCGCGCCGCGTTGAGGCGTTCAAAAAATAGTGTGCTTTCGTTTTTGATGTGGGACAGCAGGGGGTTGTCTTCTATTTTTCCAAGAACGGCATCGCGCTCGGCGCTGCTGGTGTATGTTATGGCGCGGAATGGGTTGTTATAGTCTTTGTTTTTGGTTATATACACTTGTTCTTCGATATAGCGGCGAATACGCTCCGCCTCGTCGAGCGCTGCTGTCCAGTCTTGTCGTGTAAGTGTATCCGTGCCGCGAAGGAAGCGCAGGACTTGCAGGGCGTTTAGTGCTCTGTCGAGCGGATATTCGGATAAAAGGCGGGTGTACTCTTTGTGTATCGCGTCCCACGAGGCAAGGAGGCCGCCGCGTATCGCCTCACGCAGTTTGTCCGCCTTATGGCGCGGCGCGAGTTGTCCGCCGAGGTTTTCCCACGCAAAAGATGCGTTTTGCGGGTTCGCGGCATTAAAGGTTTCAAAATCATTGTTCTGTTCCGTGAAATAATTCAACAGCGTTTTTACTGCGTAGTACGTGAGCATATCGCGGTAAGCCTCCGCGCCGCGCCGCGCTTTGACTATGGTGACAGGCAGGCTGGAGCGTTCAAAAACGCCTGCCGGAACGGTAACTTTGTCGTTGTCGTCTATGTTGGGGAATTGATTTTCCAGCCATTTGAGAGCGTCAATTATTTCGGCGATTGTGTCCGGCGCTAGGTAGTCTGTTTCAAAATGCTGTTCGGCGAATACGCGCTTGTCGCGTGTTCGCGTTTTCCAGCTGTTTCGTTCCAGCGCGTACAAATTGTACATCCACCAGTAGGCGGGCATAAGGACGCGCAGTGTGTTTTCGCTGTTATTGGTGAGCATGCAAAACGGCAGCGGAATATTCAGTTCAAATGGGTAACTGCCTTTCGTGATTATTGTAAAACTGGCAAAGCGTGAATTGTGTTTTATGGAACTGGAAAGTCCAGGCCAAAAGCCGCGTCCGGCTATGATTTCGCCGTCATTTCCGCGGCTGTTATGGTTGGAACCGACTGTCGCGCCTGCCGCCATGTTCGATTGTCCCATTATCATTGTCGCTATCAAAAATGAGTTGTTATGGTGTTGTTCATGCGCCGGAAATACAAGGTTGTTCAGCACTTCACAGCACGATATTGTTGAATTGTCGCCGAGTATTGAATGTATAAGCCGCGCACCGTACTTTAGGGCGCAGTTATTGCCCAGCACAAAGCGAACGGCTTTGCTGCCGTAGAATATTCGGCATCCATAGCCGATTATGCCGTTCACGAGTTCGACGCCTTCGCCTATCTGTGTGGGTTTTTTTTCATCAGATTTTATGGTGAGATTTTTTAGTTTGTTCGCGCCTTTTATATATGCGCAATCGCCTATTCGTACATCTTTCAGCATTTTGCTGTGTTTTATTACCGCGCCGTGTCCTATTTCGCCGTAATAGCCGCGTGCCGAGTCAACTGAATTTTGCGTAATGCGCTTGAACGCTTTCATCAATTCTTTGTCGTCGCGATTTGTCGCCCACAAGTAGGCGTCAGCGCATATCATTCCGGCAAACGGCATCACGCCGCGTCCGCCGCTTTCATTTATGGGTTCTATCCAAACGCGCAGGGTTTCATCTTCACCGTCTTTTATCACGCCTTCACCGAATTTGGAATGGTTTGTCGTGTCGAGTTCGTTTATGGACGAAAGTATGACGTTATCCCCTATTATGTAATGTGAAATGTAGGCGCAATCGTGTATGGCGCAGTTATCACCGACGTCGCAAGATATGATTCTGCTTCGCGTGATTCCGACAGGCATCACGTAATCATGGCAGCGTAAAAGTCCGCCGCCGCACGCGCCGATGCGTACGCGACCGGCAAAAAAGCTGTCTCTGATGTACTGCGGGTTGAATGGGTCCGATACGAATACATCGTCCCAACGTGCCGATGTATTTCCGTTCTTCATCAGAAGTCCGGTTTCTTCGGGTGTCAGGAGGCGAAACTGTTCGGGTTTGCGTCCGCCTTTGGTTTTATACATAGTGTCAAGCTGTATATCGCGCAGGTAGTATTCATCGCGATTCTCCGGCAAAAATGCTCCGCTGATGAAATCGTATCCGTAACGTTCACTGGATTCGATATATGAAGTTGTCATTGTAATTTATTCCTTAATTCACAGCCCCTCCCTGACCCAAAATACCCGCCGCCGAAAAACCAGAAAACCGCGTGCACCGAAAACGTCTTTTTCTATGGTTTTTTCTGGGAATGTTGTGGGGGGGGGGGGGGCTAATTCATATGCGCCATAGAGTTTGAAATGCTGTAACAGTAGTCGCCTAGTTTTTCAATGCGGCGCACTAAATCTATGAACAGCAGCTCGGTTTTCACGTCCGCGCCTTCTTCTATCCGCTTGCGTCCGAGTCTGCGAAGCTGGTTTCGGGACATATCGATTTTTTCTTCAATTTCTTTGGCGTAAAGGCTTTGCGATTCGCTTAATTTACCGCCCAAATGATCTTTGACAAACGCAAGAAATTCCTCGACTAAACCCATGTAAGGGTCCAGTGCTTCCATTTCCTTTTGTTTGAATATTTGTTTTTTGCGGACGCTGCGTTCAAGCAAAAGGCTGGCGCCGTAGCAGCTATCTGTCATGTCTTCCAAATCCGCTATGATGCGGAACAGCAGCGAAACGTTGTATTCGGACCGGCGGCTCAACTGTCTGCGGGCGCACTCCATAAGGTAGCTGGTCAAAGCCTCCCGCATTTGATCGGCGTAATCCTCTTTATCCCGAAGTTCGGAGACAAGCGCGTCTGTCGATTCTGGATTAAGGTTTTGCAGTGAATTGCGCAGTTTCTGATATATGGAAAAAACCATGCCGGACATATCACTTATCTCGTTTTTAGCGCGCAGAATGCTCAATTCAGGGGTATCGTGAATTGGGCCGGATAAATATGAAAACTCGTACACGTTTTTTGGTTTCTCACTGTCTTTGTCTTTATCTTTAACAAGAAATGTTACAAGGGCCGCAAATTGTTTTACAAACGGGAAAAATAAAACGGTGTTAAGCACGTTAAATGTCGTGTGAAACATGGCCAGTTGGGTCGTTACCTGCGCATGGTTTTCTCCTGGGCTTATTAATTTTACAAGTGCGACAAGCGGATTAAAGAATATTATCGCGACGACAGCTCCTATTACGTTAAACATGACATGGACGAGAGCCGCCCGTTTAGCCGCCGTTTTCGCACCTATAGCGGCGAGCATGGCGTCCACTGTGGTGCCGATGTTCGCGCCCAGTATCATCGCCGCCGCGGAATTAAAATCAATAATATCTTTGAAGGCCATTGTCAGGATGATCGCGGTGGACGCGCTTGACGAGTGGACGATGAGCGTTATCACAAGGGCGATTCCGGCGCAGGCTAGGATGTGTAAAAAACTGGTGCTGCCGGAAAAATTTCTTAGAAACGCTAAATTCTCCGTGCTTATTTCCGGCATTGATTTCGTAAGAAAATCAAGGCCGAGAAACAGCAAGCCGAAGCCCATCACGGCGTTTCCGAAGCCTTGATACTTCCATTTTAAGGTGCGCATTAAAAAACCGGCTCCAACCGCCGGCAGCGCGAGGCTGGAAATGTTGAGTGTAAAGCCGATTAACGAAACTACCCATGCCGTTACCGTAGTACCGATGTTCGCGCCCATTATTACGCCTATAGCTTGTATAAGTGTAAGGATGCCGGCGTTCACGAAAGACACTACCATTACCGTTGTGGCGCTGGAAGACTGGATTATTGCCGTTACTATGACGCCGGTCATTATAGCAGAAATCCGGCTGCCGGTCATAAAACTAAGCGTCCGTTGGAGTCTGTCTCCCGCGCCTTCCTGTATGCCGTCGCCCATCACTTTCATGCCGTACAGGAAAAGCCCAAGGCTTCCCGCGATACGGAACAGAATACTCAAAATTCCCATAGTTCCTTACATCGTAAACTATCGCGCTTTAGTATGACTAGATAAAGCAGACTGTCGTTTCAAAATCTCAGATTACAACATCCCCTCGCAACGGCGAGGGGCGACGGGTGTACCGCAATGACGGCTGTCTTGAGAAATGTCTCACAATTCGGAGAGATTTCTTTTTAACGCTGGCAGTCTCACCGAGCAATTCTCATTTTCATTCCATGTCTTCATCGGCGGTGATAGAGACCATGAAATCCCGCCATGTTTCATGAAGGACATAGCGCAGGGCGGCTTGCATCTCGTAGAAAAACATATCACG
>JAIRSB010000239.1 GCA_031255655.1 Spirochaetaceae bacterium
CTTTATCTCGGCAGCCCTGCTGCTAGTTGCGGCAGTATACGCTGAAAGCCTGACCGCGCTGTTAATCCTGATCTCCGCCTGCCTGCTGCTGTTGGCGCGTGAATTGCGCGTTACCGCGCTTCGCCTGATTCCTGTAAATTTGTTTATGGCTTCCGTCTGGCTTTCTACATTGTTTGGTCTTAGCTTGCAAAGCGCCGTTCTTTACACGCTGCGGGTCAACGCCGCATCACTTGTGTATATGAGCTTTATAATCCCGATGAGTGTAAGCGCACTTGCTTCGTCAATGACAAAGTTGAAAATTCCAGAAAAGCTAATATCGCTTTTTATATTGACTTACCGCTATATCTTTTTGATGAACGGACGACTTTCCACCGCGTTGATGTCGATGCGTCTGCGTTGTCCAGAAAACGGAGTTTTCTACCTGTGGCGTTCATTCGCGGCAGTGTTCGCCTCGACGATGACGGCAGCGGCTTTCCGGGCAAGGCGGGTGTCGTTAGCGATGATTGCCAGGGGGTTTAACGGCGCGTTTCCTGTAACCCGCGTGTTCAAATGGAGGCTGCCGGATACGCTGTTTTTGGTCTTGTGCGCCGCCGTCTCGTCATTTGTAATCGTACTGGGACGTCTCAAAATAAATTGAGGGAGGGGCCGGAGCCGCCGGATTTCGCGCTGTCCGCAGCGGCGTCCAGTGAGTTTATCAATTCTCCTATCGTTTTTAGAGCCTCGATAATATCTTTTGATGAATTGCGCAGGTTTTCTGAAGAGGCGTTCATCGAATTTAAATCTTCAGTCAGTTCCCGCGTTGAATCGCTTATTGATGAATGGGACTGGATGATGCTGTTGAAGCTGTCGCCGACGTTGGTTACGCCTTCAATCATCCGTTCCATGACAGCGTCCATCTTATTTAGGAAATCCATTGAAGAATTTATCTGCTTGATGATGTTTTTTATGTTTGATGAAATGCTGTTCGTGTTGTCAGACGCGGCTACGGAAAGGGCGCGTATTTCACTCGCCACGACAGCGAATCCTTTGCCTGATTCGCCCGCGTGGGCTGCCTCAATTGCAGCGTTCATGGCCAGCAAATTGGTGCTGGTGGCGACGTCTTCTATCACGTCGGCGATGCCGTCTATCTCACGAGTGGTGTTTTCTAGTTCGGCGAAAGATGTCGACAGCGCCCGCATGTCTTTTTTCGCCCGTTCTGTCGACCTGCCAAGTTCTTCCAGAGCTTCGCGTTTCTGTTCCGCCGCGGCGCTGACTGTTTGTATCTGCGTTATCAAACTGGACATTTTGCCGCCGGACTTATCTATGCTTTCGCCTTGCGACATTGTCGCTTCTATGTATTTGGAAACTTCGTTCCGCATGGAAATGAGCGTTTCTTTTGAGTTTTCAATCTGAAATACCAAATGATTCGCCATGTCAATCGCCGCCGATCTGATTTTTTCGTCTTCCGCGAGTTTTGACATCACGTAGTAAAAGCAATGTTCTTTTTTGTTTAGTCCGTTAAAGATCATTTCCGCCATGGCGCGGCAGCTGCCGTAGCCGCAGGCGGAGCAATTGAGCATATCTTCCGGTTTGTCTTTCTTCATGGACAAAAAAACTGTCCGCAATTCTTGTTCACTGGCTTTTTTTATTCGTTTTCCGTACTCGCCGGAATTTTCATATTTGCGTGTGTAGGTATTCGCGCGCCAGTATTTTTTTATCGCGCGTTTCAACGCGCCACCCATGAACGTTTTTTTATTCCTCTCGATTTGTGCCGCGGCGCGTTTCGATACGTGCGCTTCCAGCCGGTCGACCGGCTCACCGTAATTTCCAGTGCCGGGTCCGCCGTTACAGCCGGCTTCGCAGCTGAGGCAGTCGACGATGAATGGGGCATTGTCCTCTTTAAGCATTTCCGGCAATTCGTCAAGGTATTTGTAAACAATATCCGGCCCTTCAATCTTGCGTACGAGCGGTACAAGGCCGGGTGCTTCGCGGGCTATTGTGTCGCGCAGTCCGCCTGGTGTGGAAAAAAGCGCGGCGCGTTCCGCCCGCGGCCCGTCGTATGGCAGTGCGGGAAAGGTGGGAAGTTTTATCTTTTCAGCTGCTATACGCTCTTTAAGGCGCAGCATTGTAACGTTATATTCTATTAGTCCTGTTTCGGCAAATTCCCGTTTTTTCGCCGCGCATGGCGATATGGCAGCGATTTTATAGTCGCGATATTCCGGGAAAAATTTTTTGATCATAATTGCTGTATGCAGCATCGGGCTGTGCGCGGGCGCTAGAAATTTTAGCAGTTCCGGGTGAAAAACCTCGCAGTATGTTACAATTGCGGCGCAGGGCTGCGCGATGATTAGGCGCGGTCTATTTTTGTTCGCGTAGTCAAGGTATGATTTTACGGTGAGTTCGGCGCCGAATGATACGTCAAACACGGCTTTTACGCCTGTAGATTTCAAGTAGCCGTTGAGTTTAGCAATGTCTCCGAAAACTGCCGCGGAGGCCGGTGCGACAATTGCCGCGATTTTCTCTCCCGCGGCCAAATCATTGAAAAATTGTTCCGTATCATCCGTGTATGAGCGCGCGCCCTGTTTGCAGGCTGGTATACAGCGTCCGCATCCTAGGCAAAGTTTGTCGATTGTTTCAACAGTATCGCCGGAAGCGTCTATGCAGACTTTGACCGGACACGCCGAGATGCATGAGTGGCAGCCGTTGCATTTTTCTTTATCAACTGTTATTAGTTCGCACATAGTTCGTATATTTACTTAAATTGACAAGACGCGGCAAGTTGCCGGTCGTATTCGCAAGGCTTGTAATCTCCCCCGCGGAGGAACGTACCGGTAAGCGAATTACCCCATCCACTTTCAGTATACACACGTGCTCCCTAAAAAACCAGTAGGCGTGGTGAGACTGCAGCAATTCTCATTTTAAAAACCATGATAAACTGGAGGTATGGGAGAGAGCATCATAAAGCGGCTGCTAGGCAGTTTGCGGAAGGCCGGGGATAGCATCCCCGATGTACGGCGCAGGGG
>JAIRSB010000023.1 GCA_031255655.1 Spirochaetaceae bacterium
CGAAGATTTGATAGACTGCTCCGCCGGAGCCTTCAAAGCGGCGGTGGAACAGTTTTTAAGCGAAAGAGCTTGCGCGTCAGGCTGATGATTGTATACGAGAAAGCCTGCAAAAAGTACGGGAACATCCGCGCGGTAAAAGATTTCTCGCTTGAAATAAAACGCGGCGAGTTTTTCGCCCTTCTGGGACCGAACGGCGCGGGCAAGACAACGCTTTTGCGGATGACGACCACGCACAGCGCGCCGGACAGCGGGATTATCCGCATAGACGGAGAGCGGGTAGACCGCGATTTGACGCGAGCGAAACGGCGCATGGGCGTTGTGCCGCAGTATTCCAACCTTGAAAGCGAACTTTCCGCGCTGCAAAACCTTGAATACCACGGACGGCTTTACGGACTGCCGCCGCGTCTGCGGCGGCAGCGTTCCGGCGAACTGCTTGAGTTCGCCGCTCTTACAGAACGTAAAAACGATAAAGCCAGGACTTTTTCCGGCGGTATGCAGCGCAAACTGATGATTGTTAAAGCCCTTATGCACAAGCCGGAAATACTTTTGCTCGACGAACCCACCGTCGGGCTGGACGCGGACTGGCGCGGTCGGATCTGGGATTTGCTGCGCGGGCTTCAAAAACAGGGCTTAACCATCCTGCTTACAACGCATTACTTGGAGGAGGCGCGGACGCTCTGTTCGCGCGTCGGGTTTATGGACAACGGCGAGTTAAAGCGCACTGGTTCTCCCGCCGAAATCATCGGGGAGGCGGGCAATTTCGTTACGGAACACTTTGAAAACGGCGAAACCGTCCGGCGCTTTTTCGCCAGCCGCGCCGAAGCTGCCGCCGAAGCAGAACGCTTGGGCGGCGGCGCAAAGGCGCGGGAAGCCAATCTTGAGGACGCCTTCATAAAATTCACAGGAAGGCGGACGGGCGGCTAAATGAACCAGTTTATTTCTATACTCTGGAAAGAGTGGATAGTGTTCAAAAACAAACTGTTTGAAATAAGCCTTAGCGCGCTTCTGGGGCCTATGATGTACCTGTTCGCGTTCGGCTGGGGATTGGGCGGCGCGATTATGGCAGACGGGGCCGGCTACGCAGCCTTTGTAACACCGGGCATAATAGCCATGAACGGCATGACACAGGGCTTCAGCGTAATAGCCAACGACATAAACATGTCGCGAGTGTATCAGAAAACCTTTGAAACCGTGATTATAAGCCCAGTCAGCATGCCAGTCTTCACGCTTGCGCGCATCAGCGCGAACGTCCTACGCTGCCTTTACAGCGCAATTTTAATCATCGCGGCATCGTTCCTTTTCGGCGCCGGTCCGCGTCTGGACTGGTATTTCTTTCTGCTCCTCACACTGAATTGCGCAGTTTTTTCCAGCGCGGGCTTCATCGCCGGACTTTGCGTCAACTCCCACGCGGGCATGGCCAGGGCATCGAACTTTGTCATAACACCCATGGCATTCATCTGCGGCACGTTTTTTCCGCTGGATAGATTCCCCGCCGCGCCGCGAAAAATCATCGAACTGCTGCCGCTCTCCCAAACTGTAATCGGACTGCGCTCCGGCGTGAACGCCGCGTTCAGCTTCGTGCCGCCGCTCGCGCTGCTCGCATGGCTCGCCGCGCTTATTCCGGTAGCGGTGTTCCTCTGCAAGAAGGCGGAATGAGCGCCCGCCGTTTCCGCCTAACATGATTATAAGCGCGAGCAGAAGAACGGACATTCCGGCTTACTATTCCGATTGGATGATAAACCGAATCAACGAAGGCTTTGTGTACTCGCAAAACCCGTTCAACCCGCGTCAAATACGCGAAATAAGACTGTCCCCCGCGCTTGTTGACGGCATTGTGTTTTGGAGCAAAAACCCGGAGCCTATGACGGACAAACTGGACGCGCTGAAAGAGTACGCATATTACTTTCAGTTCACGCTTAATTCCTATTCTTCGGACATTGAACCCAATCTTCCGCCGCGGGAAAAACGACTTGAAACATTCATGAAACTCTCCGGCAAAACGGGGCCGGAACGGGTTGTGTGGCGTTACGACCCCATCATTATCAACGAGCGGTACACGGCCTCTTACCACATTGACAAATTCGGGGAGAGCGCGGGCAAACTGGGCGGCTATACTAAAAAGGTCATTTTCAGCTTTGTGGATTTTTACAAAAAGATAGAGGGCAGGCTGAAATCTTTCGATGTGCGGGAAGCCGAAATTGATGAAAAACGCAAAATCGCCGAAAGCATAGCGTTAATCGCAAAATCGAACGGACTGCCAGCGGCGGTTTGCGCCGAAGATATGGATTTTGGGATGTACGGCATCTCCCGCGCCTGCTGCGTGGATAGCGCTCTTATATCGGAAATAAAAGGAAGCGATGTTAGGGCTGTCAAGGACAGAAATCAGCGTTCGGACTGCCTCTGCGCCGCTTCCGTCGATATTGGCGCGTATAACTCGTGCCAAAACGGATGTGTGTATTGCTACGCCAATCATAATCCAGAGTCTGTCAAAAGGAACTCCGGCAGACACGATAAATTTTCGCCTTTGCTGATAGGCTAAAAGCGGATAAATAAGAGCAGCTAGTTATGGCTGGGATTTGCCCGCACTTTTTCTATGGCGAATTTTACCGCGTCCGAGACGCTTTTCACGTAATTTTTATCGCGCGCCGCTTCGTCCGTGTAAAGTTCGCCAAGCAGCGAGCTGCGATAAACCGGTTTGAGTCTGTTAAGCGCGATGGCCGCCATATCAACAACGCAGTCGTTACATTTGCAGATGTCATCCGTTTCGTTATCAAGCTGGCGTCCTAATTCCGCCAGCGCAAGTTTTTCTGTTATATTTGAAAGGTTTTCAAAATTATAGCCTTCAATTCCCGCCATGTTGTTCTCCTGTTTTCTTTGTTTTGGATTTTTTTAGGGTATCATAAAGGTGCGGAAATTGTTAAGCAGATTTATCCGTCTTTTTGTTAAACAAAAAGACGGATGGGCGAAGACGGCGCGGGTTCAATACTCGCTTTTTCCGCCGCTTCTTCCACGTGTTTTTTTCACTAATTTGCGGCGCAGGGCCTTGTTTTTTCTATTCAAAACGGTCGAAGGTTTTTCGTAATATTCCCGTTTTTTGAACTCGCGGATTATGCCTTCTTTTTCAACCATACGTTTGAAACGCTTGATGGCTTTTTCTAAGGGTTCGCTATCATCTACGATGATGTTCGCCAAATAAAATCACCTCCTTCCCTTTAAGGGTCAATGTGTCTAAAAACTATAGCGCGTATTTGTGAAAGTGGTCAATTGCCCAACGCGGAGCGTTGGGCATAGGAGTTTGCGCGAAGCGCAAACTCCACGCTTTCTTTATAGGGGTATGCCTCAGCGCCGCGGGCGCGAAGCGCAAACTCCAGCTATCTAACATTCCCGCCCATGTCATCGTCATTGCGAGCAAGCTCCCTCGTCATTGCGAGCGAAGCGAAGCAATCCAGTGCGGGGTCAGCGAGACTGCCATGCCGCTGGATTGCTTCGCAATAACTGGCTCGCGATGACAATGCCGCCCAACGCGCCGCAGGCGCGTTGGGCGGTAGGGTCAATAATACTACTGATACCTGTACGGGAAAGTGATGATGACTATGCCGTCATTACCCCTGATGCCAGCTTTACCGCGAGCACCGCCTTTACCGCCTGAACCGGAAGTCTTCCTAGATCCGCCGGAATTCTCGCCGCCATGACCGCCTTCCGCGTAAGTAACCTCGGTTTGGGTGTAGTAGTCTTTTAGGATTTTGCCGGGACCGCCGGGACCAGTATCGCCATCACCACCGACACCGCCCGCGCCGCCGCCGCCGCCGCCGCCATTGTGGGTGCCGCCTTTACCGCCGGCATTGCCCTGTCCGCTGGTGCCTGTCCCTGGATTCCCCTTTATGTCACCGGAGCCGGCACCGCCGCCGCCGCCTGAACCGCCTTT
>JAIRSB010000178.1 GCA_031255655.1 Spirochaetaceae bacterium
TCTGAATATATATTGCCGGGTCAGTAAACGCTGGCTATACCGTTGCGGTATATCAAAATACACATCTACTACTTTTTGATGATGGCCGTCTAATATGCCCTTCGCTACGGAGTGGAATATGTAAAAAATCGGCAGTCAACTTAAAACGTACGAGCCGTTACGCCTGTTTTGCACATGAAACAGGGGGCTGTCATGGATTATAGTATAATTTTCCGTCAATTTCTGCGAAAAATAATACGCACGGAAAGCCGCCTGTACAAAAGTTTACAGACGCTCTATCATTACTTGCTCCATAAAAAAATGTCGAAGACGCAAAATTTTAAGTTTCAACGCGGCAATTACTAAGCATTGCAACCTGAACTGCGCCTATTGTTTCGCGTTTTCTCCGTTATCAGAAGAAGGCTATTATAACATTGATATATTTAAAAAAGACATAAATCGTGTTTCGGAACTAACTGCCAGAAAAATAAAAGATATTGCAATATCAGGTGGGGAACCGCTATTACACCCAAAGCTAACAGATTTTTTTGACGCCGCACGCGCCGGTTTTGACTGGCAGCCGAAAAAGAACAGTGGAAATATATTCATAATAACGAACGGAACGTTGTTATTAAAACAGCCAAAGCAATTTTGGGATAGCTGCGCAAAAAACAAAATAGAAATCCGCATAACGAAATATCCAATAAGCCTCAATATGGATTCCATACGCCTAACTGCCAAAGAATACGGTGTAAAAATAATATATTGGACTTGTTCGACAACTCGATTAGTTGTCTCTCAAGTCTTGCAAAATGCAAGGCATTTTGCTGTTTTTAGCGGTTGTTGTTTAGAAACTGAAGTTTCTAAACAACTCTATTATAGCGAAACAGATAAAGTAGAAAAAAAAATGGATGCATTGAAACTTGACCCAACCGGACAGCAAAACCCAATTGATTCATTTAAGCGGTGTTTTCTTGCTACAGACTGCGTTAATCTGTATAAAGGTAGATTATACACTTGCTTCATACCTGTAAACATTGATACGTTCAACAAATACTTTAGCCTCGACGTACAACTGACAGACAGCGACTCAATTGACATATACAAAACGCCGAATATTAACAGCATATTCGATTTTCTAAGAAAACCGATACCGTTCTGCCGCTATTGTGACTGGAAAAACACTAAAACAAATTTAGCATGGAGAACATCGAAAAAAGAGATTTCTGAATGGACATAAACTCTATATGCGCACAAAGCCATGTCAATTACTGGACATTACCCCATCTTGGCAAAAAACTTTCGTGAGCAGCTGGCGTGCTTTGTCTTCCGATTCGGCAAATTATGAGCCGGAAGGGGATATGCTTATCGCAAAAAGATGGACTACGGCAGGGCTATCGCGGACTATGAAGCGGCGTTACGGATAAATCCTAATACAGGTGCTAAAAGAGATCTTGAACGAGACCGTCAGGCGCGGGGATGGTAGGCGGATAGCTCATCCGTACTCTTGAAATTTTAAGCGCATTCGTAGAAAAATTCAGTTATGTCAAAAGAAAAGAGAAAAAACCTTATCAAAAAATTCCTGCAAGGCAGACTGCGATTTACGGAATTCGCGATTACCAACGCCTGCATTGCCCAGTGCTCATTTTGCGATATTTGGAAACAACGGCCAAAAATATTTGTGGATAAAGAAAAAGCGCTTCGCGCAATAGACAGACTCGCGGATTTCGGCGTGGCGCACCTTACGATAACAGGCGGCGAGCCGTTGCTTCATCCGGATGTTGTAGCCTTCGTCGAGCGGGCGGCCAAACGCCGGATGAACAACGCTGTACTGAACGCCGCGCCGTCCTTGCTGATGCGCGGTGATATTTTGAAACGGCTTGAGGACGCGGGCTGCGATGTTCTTAGTATTTCATTCGATTCCGGCGATCCGGTTACAATGGCGGAATCGCGCAAAATACCATGCATCATGGAGGAAATGTCCCGCGCCCTAGAAATGATAAAACAAACAAAACTTAAAACGATGGCTTCGGTACTGATATGGAACGATAACTACGATAAACTTGAAGAAGTCTGCGTCCGCGCCAAAAATATGGGCTACGATTTCATATCGTTCAATTACCCCACTTTTTCAGAATCCAAAGTATACCCGCTGGGCGGAGACGGAGTAAACCTTTCCCGCGAAAACGTGATACAAGGCCTGCAAGACGTCATCAAACTGCGCAAAACAGGCAAATACGGCATCATCAATTCTGCAATTTCCATGCGAAACATAATAGACTACCTTCAGAACCCCGCTGCCGTAAATTATCACTGTCTAGGCGGAAAACACGTACTATTTCTGGACTGGTTTTTTGACATTCACCCGTGTATGCAATTGCCGGAAACGCTGGGAAACATCCTTGACGGAAACATGAAAGAAAGCGACCTATGCAAACCATCCTGCAACGCCTGCAACATGAGTTGGTACCGTGATTTGAGCATGTTTATGTACGGAATTAAAAGCGTACCGGTTTTACTGGAGTCCCTAAGCGGCGCGAAGAATTTCATCTAGAACGGACAAACCGTAAAAGGTCAGTCGAAAAGCTACAAAAGCTGCTCGTCTACTGGACTGCCGCCCGGCACCATAGGCAGAACCATCTCGTCTATATCGATAACTGAGTCAATAAGAGCGGACTTGCCGCCGGTAACCGCCGCCTCCAGCGCGGTTGTAAACCCATTTTCGTCAGTGGCGCGGTAAGCCCGAACGCCGTAAGCCTCCGCCAGCTTCACAAAGTCAGGCGGCCTGTCAAGCGTAGTTTCGGAATAGCGCCCATCATAGAACAAATTCTGCCACTGACGCACCATTCCGAGCGTCCCATTGTTGAAAACAATCACAAGCACCGGAATATTGTAGGCAACGACGGTAGAAAGCTCCGCACAATTCATTCTAAACGAGCCGTCCCCTGTCATCAGCACCACCGGACGGTCAGGGTTAGCCGTTTTAGCGCCTATAGCCGCGCCCAGCCCAAAGCCCATCGTCCCAAGACCACCCGAACTTAAAAACGCGCGCGGCCTTTTATGCGGATAAAACTGCGCAACCCACATCTGATGCTGCCCTACGTCCGTTACTGCAATTGATTCAGGACCAAGCCTCTTCCCCGTTTCCTCAATGATGAAACGCGGGTGCAGCTTCGTCTCACGATGGTGAGACTTCGGGATTTGGGTTTTCCAAAGCGCAATATCCTCATGCCAGCTGTCCGCCGTCTCCCGCGCCCCCAATGGGCCGCCGCCCGCGGACAGCGCCTCCATAATTTGCCGCAGAATGAGCTTTACGTTGCCCGTAATCCCGAAACTAGCCCGTACGTTCTTGTTAATTTCCGCCGGGTCTATATCAAACTGAAGCACCTTAGCGTTTTTTGCGAAAATGTCCGTACGGCTCGTAACACGGTCCGAAAAACGCGCACCTATGGTTATCAACAAGTCAGATTTTTGCACGGCCTTGTTTGACGCGACAGTGCCGTGCATCCCTATCATACCGGTATAGAGCGGATGACCGGAATCTAACGCGCCCAGTGCCATCAGCGTAAGAGCCACAGGCGCGTTTACACGCTCCGCAAAGTTTTTTAACTCATCGCAAGCGTCGGAACTTACCACGCCGCCGCCCGCGTAGATGAACGGATGCTTCGCTTCTCGGATCATCATGACCGCCCGTTCAATGTCCGCACCGCTGAACGTGCGCCGCGCGCTGCGCTCCAAAAGTCTTCGAGCGCGTCCGGCTGCCCCCTCAGCTCCGTTACCCGTGCTCGCTCCGGCGGGCGTCCATTCCGCCGTATTGGACGTTATGTCTTTAAGAATATCAATCAGAACAGGCCCCGGCCTTCCTGAATTCGCCACGATAAACGCTTCGCGGACAACCTCCGCAAGTTCCGCCGTGTCTTTTACAATCCAGTTGTGTTTTACAACCGGCATCGTAATTCCGGCAATGTCAACTTCCTGAAAACTATCTTTGCCAAGCAGATTCGTAGCCACATTGCCCGTTATCGCGACAAGCGGCACTGAATCCATGTAGGCGGTGGCGATTCCGGTAACAAGGTTCGTAGCACCCGGGCCGGATGTCGCTATGCAGACTCCTGTTTTTCCAGTTGACCGCGCGTAACCGTCCGCCGCGTGAGCTGCGTGCTGCTCGTGGCTTACAAGAATATGCCGGATTCTGTCCGAATGTTTGTACAATTCATCATAGATGAAAAGCACCGAACCACCCGGATAGCCGAAAACAGTGTCCACACCTTGTTCAATAAGCGTTTCTATCAAAATGCGCGCACCGGAATACTCCATACTCAACCTCCTAAACTCGAATCCCGTTCGGTGGCGCGGGTTTTACCGGATGATTCCCTTATTATATAATGCGGACGGCGTTTGACTTCGGTGTACGCTTTGGCAAGATACTGCCCCAAAACCCCCACACTGAAAAGCTGTATACCACTGGTAAACAGAATTATGCAAGTTGTTGAAGCCCAGCCATCTACATTTACCGAATGCCCCGTTATCTTTCTAAACACTATCGCCGCAATCAAAATTAGCGACGCCAGAAAAATCAAAATCCCCATGACAGAAGCTATGGCAAGCGGCTTGGAAGAGAAGGCGACAATCCCGTTAAGTGCGTATATGATTAACTTCCAGAACGACCACTTTGTCGTGCCAGCCAGACGCCGCCTGTTTTCATATTCAAACCACTTTGTTTTGAAGCCCACCCACGGAAAAATGCCTTTTGAAAACCTATTGCGCTCTTCCAAAGAGAGAATCGCGTCAACATAGACGCGGCTCATCAACCTGAAATCCCGCGCCCCGTCAACCACTTCGATGTTCGCTACTTTTGCCATCAGATAATAAAAACAGCGCGCGAAGAATGACCGGATGAGAGGTTCGCCTTTCCGTGTTACCCGCCGCGTGGCGGCGCAGTCGTACTCCCCGCCACGCACGGCGCGGAGCATCTCAGGTATCAGTGATGGCGGATCTTGTAAGTCCGCGTCCATAGTAACAACGAAATCGCCCGCCGCTTCCGAAAGCCCGGCAAACAGCGCAGCTTCTTTGCCGAAGTTTCGTGAAAACGAAAGATAACGCACACGGCTGTCCAGCGCGGCGTACTTCCGCAGTTCGTTGAGCGTGGAATCATGCGAGCCGTCGTCAATGAAAACGAATTCAAAATCCGTTACGCCCTCATTTTTTTCCATGACGTTCAGCACTTCTTCGTACAAGAGCTTCACGGAGGCTTCCTCGTTAAAGCACGGCACAACGAGAGAAATCATCGGCGCTTTGCGCATGACAGCGTTATCGGTAACGACGGCGCTTTGAGCAGGCATATTCGCGGCTTTCAGTTCCCCAGAATCAACAGTGTTTTTGGGTCCAGGCTCACAACACCTTCGGGGTGATATTGTCCGTGTTCCTTTATGACTCTCAATTCCGTATGCGCGGACTTAGACTCGAGTTCGATTACCACGTCAATAAGGTCTTCAAAATCTTTCAGTACAAGCGGGAGACCGTGTTTGTCGCAACGAGACTCACTATTAATATCACAGCTATACCAGACCGACATCCCCAACTCTTTGGCAAAATCTTTCAGAGTGGAAATCCGTCCGCGCTCCGCGAGTGAAAAATCGAAGCCGTCTATGATTATCGAATCAGCCTTAAAGCCGCCTTCAACAATCATTGATTTAAGAGCTCGCCGTATTGTGTCGCTGTTTACACTTTCCTGACTAAAATTCATCAAAACGCGGTTATGTATGATGCTGTCGGCCACGTCGCGCTCATTTTCCATCTGCTTTTTTTTGGCAATTTCATCAAAAAGGTTTTCGTACCAACTCTGAACATAGCTGGTATGCTGATTGAACGAAATATGGATTATCTTCTTGTCCTGCAATAATTTATCCAGCGCAATTTGCACCAAAACCGAAGTTTTACCTATCCCTTTGGGTGACGCGAGAACGCCTATTTCTCCCGCTTTCAAACCGCCTTCAATAATTTTTTCGAGCAGCCTGACGGGGCTGCGCTGTACAAGCTCGTTTTTTACCATGTAAAATCTCCTTAAAAACTGAAAAATACGGGTTTTGACCGGTTTTTCATGATATATTCCCAAAATATCCGGTTTTGCCGGTTCTTTGCGAAGCTGTGTTTTTCAGCTATGTTTTTTATCCGCACTCAACGGAAACTTTGCCATTCGCGCGGGACGAACCCCTCGCAAACTGGAATATCCGTCCAAAACAAAGCGCACACCATTATAATCTAGCGGAACAAACGCGCGCTTTCAAGAGCGTTGCCGCGGCTTTTACCGCTTAGCTTTTGAAAATTGAATTGTTCTGCTTTTATCAAAAAAAATATAAAAGGCTTAGGCGTGAGTGAAATGTCCACAAATTGTGGGGCATTTCTCAAGATAACCGTCATTGCGTGGCGGCAGCTTGCCGATAGTACCGAAACAATCCAGCGGCCGTATGGCTAGATTGCTTCGTCTCAACGAGATCGCAATGACGGAGAGGGTGTCTCGCAATGATGAATGCCCTGTGTCCGTGTTATATCGGCTGGTGTTCTACAATTTGAAGCACTATAATGTCCCAGCGATAAAAGCCTCAACGCAAAATAACTGCCGCCCATTTTTCCGCCTATTCCCCAACAGGCGGAATATCTGTATAATTCGGACAAGTCCGCTGTTTTAACGCGGACAACGCGCCAAGCGCGCAGGACAAAAAGCGGGCCGCCGGACCCGTTACGAAAAATAAAGCACGGAGGTTTCTGCTATGGATAGAAACACGCTCATAAAACAGGCGAAAGATTACATCGAAAAAGAAAAAAACGCCCATTTTAGGACGGAAATAGAAAAACTACTCGCGACGGAGGACTGGGACGAACTGCTTGACCGCTTTTATTGCAAACTGGAATTCGGCACGGGCGGACTGCGCGGCGTAATGGGCGGCGGCTACAACCGCATGAACACCTTTGTGGTATCTTCCGCCACGCAGGGACTGGCGAACTATGTAATTAAAGCGTTCCCCGAAAAGGCTGGTGCTCTTTCCGCTGTCATCGCGTTTGATTCCCGTCATTTTTCGGCGGAATTCGCGGAGGCTGCTGCGCTGATACTCGCGGCCAACGGCATTAAAACCTACCTCTTCTCCTCCATGCGCCCTACGCCGGAACTTTCGTTCGCTATCCGCCGTCTTAAAGCAGACACCGGCATAGTAATCACGGCGAGCCACAATCCGGCGCGTTACAACGGTTATAAAGCCTACTGGAACGACGGTTCGCAGGTGATACCGCCGCACGATACCGGAATTATTGACGAAGTGAACGCGGTTACCGAAATAAAAGAGATTGGCAGACAAACCGCGCTGGACAAGGGGCTGCTGAAAATAATCGACAAAGAGATAGACGAGCCGTTCGAGGCTATGGCGCGAAGCCGCCTATTCAGGCCGGAACTGATAAAGCAGAACGCCGCCAAAGTGAAAATCGTTTACACTCCGTTGCACGGCACTGGGGCATTGCACGTCGAAGGTGTGCTTGGTGGTCTGGGACTCAAGGTGCTGACAGTGCCGGAGCAGCGCGAAGGGAACGGCGACTTCCCGACTGTGGAGTTCCCGAACCCGGAGGAAGCCGCCGCGCTCAAAATGGCCCTCGATCTTGGGAAAAAAGAAAACGCCAGCCTGATAATGGCCACCGACCCGGACGCCGACCGCTTCGGCATCGCCGTCCCTGCGAAAAACGGAGAAGATTTCATACTGGTAACGGGCAACCAGTTAGGCGCTCTGCTGGCGGATTACATATTCCTTTCACTGAAAGAGCTTAACCGGATGCCGCCAAAACCCGCGATGGTCAACACCATTGTAACAACAGGAATGCAG
>JAIRSB010000195.1 GCA_031255655.1 Spirochaetaceae bacterium
TCCGACGTATGGCCGTATAGTATATCCGCTTAAAGAAACTTAATACCAATAATTGTAAACAATAGTTTGAAGTAACGAATGTCCCTTCTCACTTAAACGCGAATATCATGTCTGTAACGCCAGACGTTTCCCCTCTATCTTTTGGGTGTTCTTTTTGCCTACGACTACTTCGCTGTCGGGAACTAATGATTGATACGCCAAATTATTGTTGGAATATGCAATCTTATGTCAAACTCCGACAGCAATGATATTAACTCATAGCCGCGGCACAGAAGCTATACGGCGCGCAGCAATTCACGTGGTTTGGAACCCTGCGCGGGCCCCACCACGCCGCGGTGTTCCATTTCTTCCACAAGACGGGCGGCGCGATTATAACCGATCTTCAAGCGCCGTTGTATATAGCTCGCGCTGGCCTTCCCCTGTTGGATTACGATTTCCAAAGCCTTATCATAGAGCGGGTCGTCGCCTTCTATGTAAACACTTTGCGAGTTGTCTTCCTCATCTTCAAAAAACATCTCTTCATCAATATAATCCGGCTCTCCCAGCGTTTTCACGTAATCCACCACAGCTTCCACCTCTTCCTCCGAGACAAAAGCCCCCTGCATCCTCACCGGAAACGGGTCAACAATGCCGGAATAAAGCATATCCCCTTTGCCAAGGAGTTTTTCAGCGCCGGGCGTGTCGATGATAATACGGCTGTCCATCATGCTCGCGACCATGAACGCGATACGGCTAGGTATATTTGATTTTATCAAACCGGTAATCACATCAATTGAAGGACGCTGCGTGGCAAGAACAAGATGAATACCGACAGCGCGGCTCATGGCAGCAAGCCGCGCCACCGTCGATTCGAGCTCTTTTCCGGTTGTCGCCATCAAGTCGGCAAATTCATCGATAACGATGACTATGTACGGCATATGCTCCGCCGCGATATGCCGTTCCCTAATCCGCTTGTTGTACGTTTTAATATCGCGTACCCCCATAGAATCGAGGCAGGCGTAACGCCGTTCCATTTCGTAAATGCAGTACTGTAACGCCTGAAACGCGCGTTTAGGCTCCGTAATCACGGGGGTTAATAGATGGGGGATACCGTTATACAGCTTGAGTTCCACGATTTTAGGGTCAATAAGTATCAGACGGCATTGCGCGGGCTCGCACTGGTACAGTATTGACAGAATCATCGTGTTGACGCAGACTGACTTTCCCGCTCCGGTAGCTCCGGCAATTAGAAGATGCGGCATTGCCGCAAGGTCCACTGTTACGGCTTCGCCTGTAATATCCTTCCCCAGCACAACTGGGATTCCCTGTCGTTTAACATCGCGGGCAAGCTCGGATTCGATGATTTCGCGGAACGAAACGATATTGCGCTTCTTGTTCGGTATCTCTATTCCAACAGCGTGCTTGCCCGGAATAGGCGCGACTATACGCACCGAAGCCGCGGCCAGTCGCAGCGCGATGTTGTCCTGCAAATTTACAATCTTGGAAAGTTTAACACCCGGCGACGGCAGTATTTCAAACATTGTAATTACCGGCCCTTTGCGAATTCCGGTAACCTCAGCCTGTATATTAAATTCGTTAAGCGTCTTTTTAAGAATATCAGCGGACTCATACGCGGCGTTGTCAATTATCCAATATTTGTCGTCAGTGTATTCTTTCAGAATACCTTCGATAGGAATGCTGTAATCAAGCGGTTTTCCGGTTTTGTTCCGCGCTGTCTCCGGACCACAAACCTCTTTTTTTTTAATGACTTCGCCGGTTTTTAACGCGGCTTCCGCCTCCGCTCTGCCAACAATTTTTTCAAAATCACACGTGTTATCGTAATCAGGTAATTCGCTAAAACCGCCCGCCGCGCTTTCACCATCTCCAACGCCGCTGCCGTATACGACGCTGACGCCGTCTGTCGTGTTTTCGGGCTCATCTATCGTTAATAATTCAAATTTAAGCGAATCTAAATTCATATCCAGGAGGTCAAGTTTCCGGTCTATGCCGGTCATGTCATCGCCTAACAGTTTCAGCTTTGTGTTAAGAATATCCAAATTAGGTTCAAGGTTTTCAATCACATCATTGATGCTATCAACCGCCGAATTTTCCAGCCGCCGCAATTCTTCAAACGCGCTTGTGTATGCCTCCCGCGCGCCTTCCAGAGCTTTTTCACGCGCTATTCTCATGGGAGAACTGAGTAATTTTATTTCTGATCTGAGCGGTACGGGCGGATAACTCACTGAACGCGGAGCACCGGACGGACGTGTACGCCTAGTGGGAATGTCTGGGAACAGAACAGACGACAGAGCGTATATAACTCCTCCCTCAAGCGCCGTTAGGCAAACGATGATGAAGCTAAAGCCCTGTCTGCCAATCAGTAAAAAAAAATCCGATTGTCCCGCGAAATAGTCGTAATCACGCAAAAATGAAAAGCCTATCGCCAGCGTCATGAATGGGAATATTACGCAGTACAAAACGAAAATACGCGCGGGTTTGAAACTTTTATCGAGCAGTACAAATGCCGCGCTCAACAAATAGGCAGGTATAACAAAGGACAAAATACCGTAAGCGTCAACAAAAAAATCTCCTGGAAAAGAATTCTTGTTTAGTCTGCCGAATAGGGATTCCGATATAGAAAAGCCGCAAATTAAAGCCAGTAATACAAGCGCGCCCGCGCAACTATATAACGCAAATTTTGGTTTTTTTAGTATAATATTCAGCTTTCGCGGCCTGCGTAAAAGCTGTCTAACATAACTAAAAATTTTCCCCGTGGTTTGATTATATATTTTACTCGGCCTCATTGTATCCTTAAAATGGGGCATTGAAAATTGGTCTTCGGACAGACTATTTCAAAATCAAACGGATTTTGGAACGCCTTCTTTGTATTCGCAGACAAAATCTCTTTTCCGCCGCCGCCAGCGCACAGATGCTGTACCCCTAACAACTAGTTTTCACGGTAAAGCCGCACCATGTCTTTGTCAAGGGGTCGCGCTGCCCACAAAAAATGTTACCGAAAATAGACCATGCTTCAAATCGAAAATGTTACCAAAATTACAATAAGGGTGCTCGAAGGATGGCATCCGAATGGACTTAGACATGAAAGAAAAACAGGCGGTAATCAGGATAGTTGTTTAGAAACTTCAGTTTCTAAACAACTATTACTAGAAAATGACTTGAGAGACAAGCAATCATGTTGTCGAACAAGTCTAGTAATTAAAGCGTGCGAGTTGGCTATATCTTTAACTTCCCCAATGCGCTGCGGGCGCATTGGGGAAGGAAGCTCACTTGACAAAAACGACGTACCTCTCATATTGTTGAGTGTATCAAGGGTGATTAACTCAGTGGGAGAGTGCTACCTTCACACGGTAGAAGTCACTAGTTCAAATCTAGTATCACCCAGCCTTGTATTAGAGACTTGCGGCTTGGATTCGGCGCGTCCGTATACATAACAGCGGCGCGGTTGCTGGTTTGCGTACGTGGACAGACCTTTGACGAAGCCGTGCCATGTCTAGTATGATTAACGGACGATGCTGTCGTATGTAGCGCGGCGTTTGCTGCTGATTATCCCGACACTGTGGGCAATCATAACCATTAACTTTTTTATCACTCAGATTGCGCCGGGCGGGCCGGTTGATCAGGCTATAGCCAATATGCAGGGACTGGGTAATGACGGCGCATTACAGCGCATAGCCGGAAGCGGGCAGGGAGACAGCGCGTCGCCTAACGGCACATCGACATACCGTGGAGCGCGTGGGCTTGACCCGGAAATAATCGCAGAAATCGAACGCCGTTATGGGTTTGACAAGCCGATAGGCCAACGCTACGTTGAAATGCTGAGAAATTACGCCGTGTTTAACTTCGGAGACAGTCTGTTTCGCGGACGAACGGTAACCGGCCTAATAGCGGAGCGGCTTCCGGTCTCTATATCGCTCGGCTTTTGGAGTACGCTGATAATCTATCTTATTTCAATACCGCTTGGAATACGCAAAGCTGTGTTGAACGGCAGCCGTTTTGATTTATGGACGAGCGGTGCTGTAATTTTAGGGAATTCGATACCGTCGTTTTTATTCGCGGTGCTCTTAGTAGTATTGTTTTGCGGCGGTTCGTTTCTGAATATATTCCCGATACGCGGACTTTTCTCGCCGAATTTTGAAGATCTAAGCTTTTTTGGAAAGATCACAGATTATTTTTGGCACATTTGCCTGCCTACAATCGCCTTGTCTATCGGCGGTTTCGCAGGCCTTACGATGCTTACAAAAAATTCATTTCTTGACGAAATACACAAGCAGTATGTACTAACCGCCCGCGCTAAAGGGCTTACTGAAAAAAACATCCTCATTAAACACGTTTTCCGCAACGCCATGTTGATAATAATCTCTGGTTTTCCCGCCGCTTTTATCTCGATGTTTTTTACCGGAAGCCTGCTTATCGAAACCGTTTTTTCGTTGGAAGGATTGGGTTTACTCGGTCTCGAAGCCACGATGCAGCGCGACTATCCGGTAATATTCGCGACGTTGTACATATTTACGCTGATAGGCTTGCTGCTGAATCTTATCAGCGATTTAATTTACACCGCCGTCGATCCGCGCATAGACTTTGAAGGACGAGGATGATGGAAAAATCCGCCGCGCACCGCCGTGCTACACGCTGGGAACGTTTCAAAAAAAACAAACGCGGCTATACCTCACTTCGAATATTCGTGGTTTTATTTGTTTTGAGTCTTTTTTCGGAGTTTATCGCCAACGACCGTCCGCTGCTGGTTAAATTTGACGGAAAATACTTTTTCCCAGTCTTAAAAAATTATTCCGAGCTTGTGTTCGGCGGCGAATTCGATATAAACGCTGACTATCGCGACCCGTATATCATAAATCTTATCGATGAAAAGGGCTGGATGCTGCGCGCGCCCATACAGTTTAGTTACAACACGATAAATTACGCGCTGCCAAGCCCCGCCCCTTCGCCGCCTACGTGGGAAAATTTGCTCGGCACGGACGATAGAGGGCGTGATGTGGCCGCTCGTTTGCTTTACGGCTTCCGTATTTCCGTGCTGTTCGCGCTTGCGCTCACTGTAACAAGCGCTTTTATAGGTATAACGCTTGGGGCTATGCAGGGATATTTCGGCGGTGTTTTCGATATACTTTTTCAGCGTTTCATCGAGGTTTGGTCTGGAATGCCGTCTCTTTTCATGTTGATAATACTTTCGTCCGTAGTAGAACCTAATTTCTGGTGGCTGCTTGGTATTACGCTGCTGTTTAGCTGGATGAATCTAGTCTCCGTTACGCGGGCTGAATTCCTTCGTGCCCGTAATTTTGAATACGTACTTGCGGCCCGCGCTATGGGTATGGGGCATTCACGCATCATGTTCGTTCATATGCTGCCAAACGCGATGACAAGCGCTCTTAGCTACGTGCCGTTCATGCTCGGCGGCTCCATCACGATGCTTACATCGCTTGATTTTCTTGGATTTGGGCTTCCCTCCGGCTCCCCGTCACTTGGAGAACTGCTCGCGCAAGGCAAGGCAAATCTCCACGCTCCGTGGCTCGGCGTGTCCGCCTTCATGATACTTGCCGTTAGTCTTTCGCTGCTGGTTTTTACCGGCGAAGCGGCGCGTGACGCTTTCGACCCGCGTAAAAGCCCATAATTGGCGCGGATATTTGTGCTGAGAGGCGGCAGTGGGGACGTAATGAGAGACATTCTTTAGACACGCTTTTAACGCGCCGCGCCTTTGCCGCCACACGGACGGAAAGCGCGCCAGTTAATACCGTAATGATGTATACGCAGACCCATTTGCCGTTCTGTGACGCCAAGCGCGCGCGCGGCGGCGGATATGTTGCCTTCGCTGTTTTTTAAGGACTCTGTCACCATCTCTTTTTCGAGACGGGAAAGCGCCGCGTCAAGCGTCATAGTCAATTCCGTGTGAGTGGAATTTGCGGATTGAAGACTAGGCGGTAAATTGTAAGAATGAATAACCATATCGTTTGAAAGTATGACCGCGCGTTCTATGCAGTTTTCAAGCTCACGAACATTGCCCGGCCAGTGATAGTTCGTAAGCAAATCTATCGCCAGACTGGAAATACGTTTTATCAGCTTACTGTTTTTTTCCGCGTATTTTTCGGCGAAATGATCGGCAAGCAGCATTATATCGCTCTTTCGCTGACGCAAAGGCGGAACATGCAGCATGAATACGTTGAGACGGTAAAACAAATCTTCACGGAAAATACCGGCTTTTACCGCTTCTTCCAAATCGCGGTTGCTTGCGGCTATGACGCGGACATCGACCTTTATTGTCCGGTCGCCGCCTACCCGCTCAAAATTCCGTTCCTGCAACACCCTAAGTAGTTTCGCCTGAATTTGGAGAGACAGTTCACCGATTTCATCAAGAAAAATCGTTCCGGTATCCGCTGTTTCAAAGCGGCCTTTACGCTGATTTATCGCTCCGGTGAACGCGCCTTTTTCATGTCCAAAAAGTTCACTTTCGATAACCGATTCGGGCAAAGCCGCGCAATTTACTTTTAGGAAAGGCTTATCCGTGCGTTTCGATAGCCTGACAAGCTCAGTGGCTACAAGTTCCTTTCCGGTGCCGCTTTCTCCCATGATAAGCACGTTAGCATCTGTTGAGGCAACTTGAGAAATGAGCGCGTACATGTCCCGCATGGCGCTGCTTGTTCCTATCATGGCGCTGCCGGAGTCGATGCGCCCTAAGCGCGCGCAAAACAGATCCTTTTTCACGCCGTCCACGTCATGGCGCGCCGCTTTATATTGCTCTTCCATGATGCGTTCACGCAGTTTTGCCGAATCAGCAATGATGGAAGCTACTTTTTCCAGAAACAGAACATCGCGTCCCATCAACTTTTCCAAGTTCGGATTTGTTTTGCTGTCCGTGCCGATACAGCGTTCAGCGCTCAATGTGCCTATCACATCGCCGGAGGCGCGTATCGGCACACAATAATAGCTCATGCCGGACATATCCTCTTTCGCGCGGTTTTTGGCGCGGTTCAAGAAACGTTTTTCCTTCGATAAGTCCGGCACAGATAACGACATACCGGTTTCAAAAACCCTGCCGACCAAACCTTCGCCAAGCCGATAAACGCCGCGCTCTTTTTCTTCTACCGTTAGACCGTGGGCTTCCTCAATTTTCAGGAGACCGGTAGCGCGATTTAGCAGTGTTATCATCCCGCGTTTCAAAGAGGCGCGCAGTTCAAGTATGCTTAAAACCGGACCCAAAGCGGAACGCAGTTCTACATGTTTGTCTAGTGAACGCGCGATGTCAAAAAGCAACTCCAATTCGCGTGTGTAATAAATCTGATTTTCATCATTTTCCGTCAGTGTAGGAATGCCGGAAGTCATGTCTTTATTATTACATTTTTGTAGTTTTCAAGCAAGCCGCACCCAAACTGCCAAGCAGTTTTGGCGCGGCAGTAAGAAAATTGCCGGCAGATCAGCGGCGTAACTTTTCCGGTGCGGCTAGATCAATCAATCTGCGGGCGGTGAGTTTACCAGGATCGAGAATTGGCGCGAAAAAGTCATCTGGGTTCACGGCCAACGGCAGTTCCGTACAACCAAGTATAATCGCTTCCGCGCCGCGTTCCATAAGTCTAAGAGCCTCGTAGAACAGAATACCTCGCGCTTTGGGATTTACCGGAGAAGAGTGAACTTTTATACCGAATTCTTTCGAGTAAATCGCCTCGTGTATCCGCTCACGTCCCTGATTTTCAGGCTCTATAAGAGAAAAACCATGCTCTTCCGTGACGTACTCGTGGTAAACTTTGCTCATATAAGTGCCTTTAGTCGCTAGGTAACCAATGCACTTAACACCCGGTATATTATGTTTTATATGAAGTGCGCATGTTTCAAGCATATTTACTATCACAAGATTCGGGAGTTCTTCCTGAACCATCTGCATAAAAGGTGAAAAAATACGCTTTGAATGAGCAGTATTGCAGGCGACGCTCACATATTTCGCTCCGATGCTATACAGACGCTTCGCGCATTCAAACATGGCAGAGGCCGGATTCTCCGATTCCTTACCCAAAAGAAAATCGGTACGATCCGGAATTAGAGCGGGACAAGAAAGCAAAACTGTACTGAGATGGTCTTGATCGCATGATGAAACAGTATTATCAAGAATGTCCCTGAAAAAATCCGCGCCGGCGTAAGGCCCAACGCCTCCGATAATACCAATGATAGGATTTTCCTGATTCTTCATTTTTTTGATATTTCCCCTAATTATAAAGTCGACAGTTTCTACTTAAAAAGAGCTTGCCCGATAATCAAACGGACTGTCAGACAAGCTCAATATTTTTAATAGAGTTGTTTAAAAACTTTAGTTTCTAAACAATAACCGCTAAAAAATGACTTGGGGACAACTAAGAGTTGTCGAACAAGTCCAATACGTTTTCTGAAAATAGAGTTGTTTAGAAACTTCAGTTTCTAAACAACAACCGCTAGAAACAGCAAAATGCTTTGCAT
>JAIRSB010000212.1 GCA_031255655.1 Spirochaetaceae bacterium
GCTGGAAATGAACGGTTTGACGAAATTGAGGAACTAGAAGAAGCCGAAAGCGCGGATGATCCGGCGGGAGAACCGGCAGATCATCCGGCGGAAGAGCCAGAAGAATTAGAGGAAGTGGATGATCCGGCGGAAAAACTGGAAGAGTTAGACGGGTCGGTCGAACCGGAAGAGAGACTGGAAGAGTTAGAGGAACTGGAGGATCCGGAAGACAAACCGGAAGAACTGGAAGAATTAGAGGAACTAGAGGATTTAGAAGAACCGGAAAATAGTTATGCCTATGAAACCGTCGCTGGAGGACCTTATGATGTAGAGGAATTTGAGGCGGTTGACGAATTCGGCAAGGGACCTTATGACGTTGAGGAATTCGAAGAAGTCGACCCTGACCCAGCGCCCATGTCCGCAAAATTCGCGCCGTCGGATTTGGATGACATAGACGTTGAAAACTACCAATTGAATATAGATGAAATGTTCGAGGATTTTTCAGATTCGCCTAGACCCGAATTTGACAGCGACAATCTGCGTGTATACGATCCTATGAGCATATACAACGCAAAAACCACGGACAGCCTCAACTCCCCCAGCCCTAACTCCCCAAAACCCGCCGCGGCCAGCGCGCGGACGCAAAAAAAGTATAAGCGCGCGGCTAAAGCAGACGGCAGTCATAATGAGCCTAAGTCTTCGCCGGAACTTGCCGCACACGACGAGCAAGCGCAAGGAAAAGATGAGGATGCACAAGAATCAGACGACGAGGACGACGACCACAAGCCTCAGAAAACCGCCGCGCGCAGCGAGCAATCGCAGAAAAAAGACGAGGGCATACCAGAGTTGGACGGCGAAGACGATGAGCCCAAGCCTCAGAAAACCGCCGTGCAAAGCGAGCAATCGCAGGAAAAAAACGAGAACATACCGGAGTCAGAAGGTGGGAATGACGAGACCAAAGTTCAGAAAACCGCCGCCCCGAAGACAGAAGATGCCGCTTGGCTAAAACTCGCGGGCGAAACCGCCGTGATGGAACCCGAAGATATATGGGAGGAGTTGTCCGAAGACATCGGAGAGGACGCCGCTAAATCCGCTGAAAGACCCGCTTCCTTATTCTCCAGCGAAATACTGGAAGAAGATCCCTACGGCAGTGACGCTTTCAAAACTACGGAAACAGATAATACAGACTACGCTCTGGAAAACGCGGAAATCGTTTACGGAGAGTTCATCTCTTTGCCGGCAAAAACCGACGATAAAAGCGCGCCCACGGCAATCGCGCCTAAACCGGCTTTAAGTGCGGACCCCCTATATAATGTTGAAGAGTTTTTTGAAGCGGAAGAAAACGCCGTCATCACCGCCCCTCCCCCTGCAGCACCTTACGCGGCAAACACAAGCGTTGTTGATAACTATACGTTTGAATTGCCTGGCAAAGGCACAGATATTAACGAAATCGCCAAGAAAATAGAGGCGTCTGAAGTTTCACCCGAAGCGCATCAGGAAGAAGCGAATATCAAAATAGACATCGCCTCCCCGTTCAACGAACTGTTTTCAAACGATGACACGCAGGAAGAGCCGGAAGCCGTGCGAAAACCGGCGGCGGTGCGGACTAAACCCGAAACAGCGCGAAAACCGGCGGTAATCCGAATTAAGCCCGAAGCCGCGCGGAAAACCGCGGTAGTCAGTAATAAACCGGAGATCCCGCAAAGGTACGCGGCAAAGCTGGTTAAGCCGGAAACTCCGCAAAAGCCCGCAGCAGCCAAGACTAAAATCGAAACCCCTCGAAAGCCCGCAGCAGCAGTCAAAGCCAAACCAGAAGCCCCGCGAAAACCCGCGGTACGCGCCGCTAACGCGGCCGCGTATCCGTATCAGCCGTTTTTTCAAAATTCAGACGAACTTGAGTATTTGGAAAGCGCCGGACAAGAAGAAGAAAAAAGTTTAATAAAAAAGAGCCGCAGCGGGATTGACTACATCAATCCTACCGCGTTAAAAAATGCGGGAGTCAACGTTGATCCCGCAATGAAAAATCTAGTAGATTCCGTGCTGAGGCATTGACGCCGTGTTAATTTTTCAGCGTATTTTCTGAAACACCGGAAGCTTCAATCGCTTCTTCAAGCGTATCAATAAAATTTTCACGCCCGCAGTCGTTTACAAAACCTGATTTTTCCAGCGCGATTTCAGGCTGCGGACATACTTCTGTGATAATCAGACGTATTTTGCGCCTGCGGCAATTCATCAAAAAAGACTCAAGCGCAGCTATACCCGTTGAATCTATCGCCGGCACCGCCCTCATGCGAAGTATCACCGTTTTCGGCGCTTTAGCAAGACTAAGCAAAGTGTTTTGCAGCATGTCCGCCACCCCGAAGAAAAACGGCCCGGCTATCTCGTAAATCTCAATATCTTTCCTGAATAAGGCTTTGATATTCCTTTCCGTGTTTTTTTCTATATCGCCCATCGCCATGGCAGCTATAATATCGTTGTTCTGCGGCTTGATGTCCGTTATCTCGACCATACGCCGTATGAACAAAAATACCGCAAGCAGAACGCCAATCTCCACAGCGAAAGTCAGGTCAACCAGCACCGTCAGAGTGAATGTCGTGAGCAGAACGGAGACATCGCTTTTCGGAGCAGTTTTTATGATGCGAATGAAACGCCCCAGATTGCTCATGTCCCATGAAACCACCATTAAAACCGCGGAAAGACAGGCAAGCGGTATCTTTGAAGCCGCCGGAGCCAGGAACATGATGAACAACACGAGCATGATTGAATGTACTATACCGGAGACAGGACTTACCGCGCTGGATTTGATGTTTGTCGCGGTGCGGGCTATCGCGCCCGTCGCCGGTATCCCGCCGAATATCACGGACGCTATATTCCCCACCCCCTGGGCGACAAGCTCCGTGTTGGAATTGTGACGGTCTCCTGTCATGCTGTCCGCTACCACCGCCGAAAGCAGCGATTCTATCGCCGCGAGCAAAGCTATCGAGAACGCGTCGGGAAAAACATCGCGTACCATGGAAAAACTTATCGCAGGAAAATCGAGCGAAGGCAGCGCAGCTTTTATGTCGCCGAACGCGCCGCCTATCGTCATTACAGGCAGCCTGAAAAAATGGCATATCACAGTGAGAGTCAGCACCCCCACGGCGGCGCCTGGCACACGAGGCGCGAAACGGCGCAGAATGACGATAATCGCTATCGTGCAAAGCCCGACAGACATCGTAGCAATATCAATTGTCCGCGCCGCGCCGAAATGCTGCATCCATTTTTCGATAAATTCCGGCGAGTGCTCCGCTATATTCAAGCCGAAAAAATCCTTTATCTGTTGTGAAAAAATCAAAAGCCCGATACCGGTGGTAAAGCCTGTCGTAACGGGGTATGGGATATACTTAATGAATTTACCAAGCCCGAACAGCCCCATAGCGATAAGCATCGCACCCGCTATGATTGTCGCCGCGATAAGGCCGGCCATACCCTGCCGGGCGATTATGCCGTAAATTATCACGACGAACGCGCCGGTGGGACCCGCTATCTGGTACCGGCTCCCGCCCAGCGCGCTCACGCAGAAACCCGCTATGATAGCGGTGTACAGCCCTTGAACCGGAGTTCCGCCCGCCGCTATGCTGAAGGCCATAGCCAACGGCATAGCGACTATGGCAACGATGACACCGGCAACGCAGTCTTTGCCGAAAGACGCCCATGAGTAACCGCAAGCGCCGCCATTCTTTTTGTAAAACAGTTCCACGATACGCGGAACAAGGTCCCGCAGCCTAACGAACTTCAAATACTTCATAATTGCAAGAACATCCCATGCGTTTACTATTTTTATATACTAGCCTGTCTCCATATTCGTGTCAATGAAACGCAAGATACCGTTATATAGGAGTGATTTGTAATGAACGGCTTGAAATTAGGGAGTAAAGGAAACTATAATGTTAATAAAAAATAGCAGAAGCGTTTTAAGCGTTGACTGCGAAAAATTAATGGAGGGCTTATGAAGAAGTCTTTAAATTACGGAACTGTAGCGGCGCTGGCAATCCTGCTGGCGTTCGCGGCCTGTGAACAAGCGACGGATAGCGGCGGGGGCAGTGGAGGTGTAATACCGTCCTATCAGAGCGATGTGGACAGTATAGCGATAGCGTTTGCCGACGGCGCGCCGACGGTTTACCTGAAACAAGACCTGCAAATCGGCATGGGTGAATTAGTCGTACCGGAAGGGAAGACAATTGATCTTACGGACATGGGCAGATCGAATCTCACACTGACCGGATTCAAAGAGCAAGGCAAACTTGTGATTTTGGGAAACTTTGTTTTCGGAAATAAAGAGATAAGGATGGACGGTACTGGGGCTAAACTGATAGCGAGAAACAGCTACATTGAATCCAATGTGAATGTAATAAGGGATGGAGAAGAGTACGTACCTAATGCCAACAAGCGGATAGTAGCCGATGAGAACAATATAATTCTAGTGGCTGATTTCGACATGGCGAGCGAAGATGCGTGGAAAAACATCGTCTTTAAGAAAAACGGTGCGGATTATGATCCTGAATACATAGCAGTAGCATACTCCGGTACTATTAACGAAGCGATTGCGGATAACATATCAAAATTCGCTTCCGGCAGAAGGCTGTACATCATAGGCAACACTGTTTTCAGCGCCAAGGTTGGAATCAAAGCAGGGAAAGAATATATACCTCCTGCCCCCGTGACTGGGTCGTCTCGGCATACGGTATTTACAGATGCCGACGGGTCTTTGGTAGTAGCCGGCAATGCGAGATTTGATCAGGGAGGCGATGTCAGTACTGCGAACGGGTTTACGGTATTCGGAATGTTGACAACCGGCGCTGGACGCGGCGACGAGAAGATTGTTTCTGGCGGCGAATTTTCCGCTTATGCGATGGCAGTAGACGGCGGCGCTGCGTTCGAAGATAATGTTTACCTGTTGTCTAGAGTAATAGGCAGTAATTTAGGTATGAGCGCGCAGTTCACCAAAAACTTTACAGCCAATGGACCTGTAACGGTAACTGCTATCGAAGCTGGAACGGCGTCATTCGAAAGAAACGTTGAGTTCAAGGGTGCCGACGATCAGGTGAAAATCAAATACATTATTTTTAATGGTGATGTGACAATAAACACCGACACGGATTCTTTTGACATTTATAATACTACCAATCGTACTATAAAAGATTCCTTTGAGGGTACAGTTACCTACGAGCTGGACTACAAGCGTGGAACAGAGTCAGCAATCGACCTCAAATACCCGACGATATTCAAAAAGAGTGTTACGTTCGGAGCGAATCAGCCTGTAGCAGGAACCAATGTGACATTTATGGGTCCCGTTGTAATGGATGGGGTGGTACAATTCGCCCGCGGTGGAGGGAGTGAAGCCGTCATATTCAAGGATACCGCGACTTTCGGTAGTATTGCCGTGGAATTTAACAATGTAACTTTTGAAAAAGAAGTCAAATTCAAAAGTACTGATAGCAGCAATACCAAATTCAGCGGGAATACGTTCTTTGAGAGAGCGGTTACATTTGGATTGAATGGAGATGCCAGCTTTGAAATTGGGTCAGGTACGCAGGTTGTTTTCAAAGACGAAATCAAACCCCTATTCAATATTACAGAGATGAACGGTGCCGTAACCTTCGCGAAAGATTTTGAAACCGACAGCGTTGTAACGTTTGGCAGCAACTCCGTATTCAACGGCAAGGCTTATTTTGGCTCGCAGGCTACTTTTAATAGCGGCACTGAGACAGTTACGTTTAATAAAGAGGTTACATTCGCTAGAGATGTCACAATCTACGGTAAGGCTGATTTTAATAATACAGTGTCATTATCCAGAAGCATTCTCTTTCACTTCGGCGGTACTGTAACATATAATGACGGCATAAAAGGTAAGATAGAGTTGGTTCCGGGCGGTGCAACAACAGGGACTATCTCGAATAGTGCGTCTCCTGTAAGTTTTAATGATGGATATATCGTTGTAAACGCCGGTACGCTGGCGAGTGCGGACGCGTTCACCATTAAAGCCAATAAGGTAACATTCAGTAACGGCGGGTTGAAGATTAATCCTACTTCTACAACTGGCGGAAGTGTAGTGGCAAATATAGCCGGTACCCTTGATTTTGAAGGGTATTCTGTTATAACCACAGGCGGTAGTTTAGCGGCTACAAACTCTGTTGTGTTTGCGAACAAGGCTATTGAAATCCCGTCTGACGGTGTTGGCGGCGCGGAAATTGTGTTGACTAACGTAGGAACTTTCACCGTTAACCTCAAAAATGATTTTACGCTTGCTAAAGTAAAGCTAAATATGCCTCTAGGAACTATATCTACGACTAATCCTGCCAAAAACCCGATTACGCTGACGCTTACGGGAGGAACAGCTGCTATAGTGAGCGGCGCTGACTCTGCCGGGATGCTTTCTGTTGGTAACGCCGTAGCAGGAAAATCCATTGTGGGCGGCACACTTGCCGGTATCACGGGACAAGCGCCTCTGGGTGTGTTGCTTATCGACGGCCGAGTTTATGGACCAGACGCAGGCTTTGTAACGGACGGCGGTGTTAATAATAGCGGCAGTCCGGACGGCGGGACAATCGGTCTGTTAGGCGATACACCCGCGGCCTATATAACGCCTGACAGCGGTTTTGCCTCATTCTACAACAAGCAGGATTCGATTGAGAGCGCGTGGACAAATGTCAAAGGCAAAGTATATGAGACAGCGATCTACGGCGGCTCTATAGCGGTGTTCACAATCAATGACACCCCTGCTCCCACTCCCACTCCTCCTGAGAGCAGGCGCTGACAAACAGCTTAGGCTTGTATCGCGGCGCGTTTTCGCGCCGCGGACTTGTACCGCAGCTTTGCTTACTTAAACAAAAGCCGCCCCTTACGGGGCGGCTTTTTTATTGCGCCCTCGTTATATAGGAGTGATTTGGTAAAATCTGCGGCTAAAAGTTTTTAACAAACTCTCCGGTTAAGAAAGTCTGAGGGAAGGGTTCGCCTTCGGTGAGAATGAGAACAGCGCCATCTTCGCCTATACCCGCGAGCGTGCCGCTGACAACACGCAGCGGAGAATTATCGTCTGTGGAAATCCCGCCCGCCGCGAAACGGACAGCTTCACCTTTCATATAAAGCCGCTTTTCAAGCTCCGCCCGCCAAAGTTGGTCAAAACTGGATGAAAGCGCGTAACACAGTGAAAACAGAACTTTTTCAAGAAGTCGGTCTATTATACGCGGCTCATTCGCGTAAAACGCGGCGGCGTCCGTGTCTACCGCCGCCAACTCACTCGCGATGGAGGTAACACCGTAAGAGGTATTCTCCGGCGGTAGAACGCTAAAGTCCTCCATGATGTTAAGGCCTATTCCGAGCAGAACTACGCCGCCGTCATTTTCGGCGATGATACCGGCGCATTTTTTACCGTTTAACATCACATCGTTGGGCCATTTTACGGCAAGATGTGAATCCAGCGTCGGTGTTTCGGCAGCTATCGCGTTGACTACAGCAATCCCCGAACGCAGGGTTAACGCCTCTGGAATTTGCGAAAATTTGGAATAACGCAGTATCAGTGTGAAAGTAAGGTTTTTACCGGCGGAAGCTGTCCAATGTCGTGTTTCACGCCGTCCGCGCCCTCTTGTCTGAAAACCCGCCATCAACGCGGTTCCATGCCGCGCCCCCTCCACCGCCAAGCGCCGCGCATCGTCCATCGTGCTGCCGCATGATACCATGTAATAAACCGGTTCGCCGAAATGATTTTTTATATCCTCTAATTTAGTCATACGGGTAGGGGGCTATTCCCGCACCAAAAACTCGTCTATCCGGCTCATCAAAGCGTTGTAGTCTTCAACACAGGTGATGTTTGGATATGCCTTGATAATGGATTCCGGCGCGCGGAACAGACAGCCGGAACCGGCCTCCTCTATCATGGCTAAATCGTTAAACGAATCGCCGGCGGCAAAAACATCAAAATTACACTGCTTAAAGGCTCGGACAGCCTCTTTTTTCCCGTTTTTTTGGCGCAGTTTCCACGAAATCAGAGTCCCGTCCTCTTTGGCAATAAGCGTGTTGCAAAAAAGTGTGGGGTAACTCAGTTGTTTCATCAAAGGAGCGGCAAACTGTTCGAATGTATCGGACAAGATTATAAGCTGCGTTTTGGCGCGAAGCGCGGCGGTGAATTCCAAAGCCCCCGGAAGCGGCGTCATGCCGGATATTACTTTCTGAATATCCGGCAGCTTTAGACCCTTGCGCGTCAGGATGTCCAGACGGAAGGCCATCAGTTTATCGTAATCCGGCTCGTCGCGGGTTGTCCGTTCAAGTTCTTTTATACCGGCTACCTGTGAAAAAGCAATCCATATTTCAGGGACAAGAACGCCCTCAAGGTCAAGGCAAACTATTTTCATGTCCCTAGTGTATACGATTTCACACGCAGAAATAAGCCTTCCCTTAGATACCGTCAGCGATTTCGCGCAAACGTGGTAAAAAGTCTACAAATCTTATAATAACTCGTCAGGCGGGATGATTTTATGCACGTCCGCGTCATAATCGGACAATTTGCGGTGAAGCGTTTTGCGGCCTATATTAAGCACCTTCGCCGCGATGCTTTTATTGCCCTTCTGGGCGGCGAGTGTTTCACGTATAATTATTTCTTCCGCCTTGTCCAGCGTAGTACCGGAAGGGATGCGTATCCATCCGTCTTCTATGGTGCTGCGTATGGTCGGCGGCAGGTCTTCTTCAGTGATGAACCGTCCTTTGCACATAACTACTGCGCTTTCGATGCAATTTCGCAGTTCGCGGACGTTACCCGGCCAATCATAATTAAACAGGCAGGAACGCGCCTTTTCGTCGATGCCTTCCACAGGTTTACTGTTTTCTTCGGAAAATTTTTTAGTAAAAGTGTTCATAAGCATCGGGATATCGTCTTTACGTTCACGTAACGGCGGAACAAAAATCGTAACGACATTTAAGCGGTAATACAAATCTTCGCGAAAATTCTTTTTTTCGATTTCCTCTTTCAAGTCTTTGTTTGTCGCTGTAACTAGCCGTATATCAACTTCTACGGTATCTTCACCTCCGACTCGCTCAAAGTTTTTTTCTTGTAAAACACGCAGCAGCTTAATCTGAATGTTTTGATCGATTTCGCCTATTTCATCAAGAAACAGTGTGCCCTCGTTAGCAAGCTCGAATTTGCCGCGCCGCAGTGACGTAGCACCTGTAAACGCGCCTTTTTCGTGGCCGAAAAGTTCGCTTTCCAAAATGCTTTCCGCGAGAGCCGCGCAATGCACTTTTATAAATGGTTTATCCCTGCGCGGCGACAAGCGGTGTACGGCATCGGCTATAAGTTCTTTACCAACGCCCGATTCGCCTGTAATCAGTACAGAAGCCTTGGTGGGCGCGACACGTTCGACTGTATCAAAAACGCGGCGCAGGGACTCGCTCGCGCCGATGATTGCGTTGTTTACGCGGTGGCGTTCAAGTTCTTCCTCTAAAAGCTCGTGTTCAATACGACGTCTTCGGTTATTTAATGCACGTTTTACCAGTATGGAAAGCCTGTCAATATCCACAGGCTTTGTAAGAAAATCCCACGCGCCGTTCCGCATCGCTTCCACAGCGTCTTTTACAGTGCCGTGACCTGTAAGCACTATAACCGGAATTCCCTCCGTTACCGTCTTGATTCGTTTCAGGAGTTCATCGCCGTTCATACCGGGCATTCTCAAATCAATAATTGCAAGATCAATGTCGCCTTTTTGATACCGTTTCCACGCGGACTCTCCATCCTCTGTAATTACAACATCATAGCCGTCGGACTCAAGTGATTCGGAAAGTCCTTCGCGTATTCCTTTCTCGTCATCCGCTATCAAAATTTTGAATTTCATTATTAACTGTTTAACGCGCCCTTTTACTAGAACCTAATTGTATTAAACCAATTTATAATAATAGTAAATTCAGGCAATAAAAACAACTGCGTGCAACAGGGCATCGGCGTTTTCTCTTTTCCTCACTATGAGTAGTAGCATATGCGCGGTAGTGGCGGCGGCCTAAGGCCGCGCCTTTGACGATGACAGCCAGCGAGTGGCTATTTGTTCGAGCTGTATCAGGAATGCTGCCGGGAACTGATTGTTACCACGAAAAAGAGAGGGCGGGTGCGAAAGTTATAGACGAACAAACATCACTAAAAAACCAGCCGGATTTCAGTCAAAGTTCCGCA
The DNA here is from genome assembly GCA_031255655.1 of Spirochaetaceae bacterium. Taxonomy (GTDB): domain Bacteria; phylum Spirochaetota; class Spirochaetia; order Treponematales; family Breznakiellaceae; genus JAIRMY01. Next base: position 10,175 of record JAIRSB010000212.1, read on the forward strand.
TGATTTCCAGCGCTGTTTTTTCGAACGTGTACTTCGAGCGCAAATCATCCGACAGTTCCACACGCGGCGGCATTCCAGAGCCTAATAATTCCAGCAGCTTTTCTTCAAGACTATCGCTGGAACCGGCGCGGAAATATGTTACCCCATATTCTCCGTATATCTCTTTGAACACCTCTATATCTGAAATGAGCGCCGGAACGCCGCGCAGAAGAGCCTCAAGAGGCGGCAACCCAAATCCTTCGTACAAAGAAGGCTGAACGAGCAATGCCGCGTTCCTAAAAAGAATCTCCAATTCAATGCCGGAAACCAGCCCCGTAAATAAAACGCCATCGCTGTTACTCGCGTATTTATCTGCCGTTGCGCGCTCCGAAGTGCGAAAGTTGTTTTTTTCTCCAGCTACTATTAGTTTGTAATTCAGCCTCGCCCCGCGTATTCGGGAAAAAGCTTCGAGAAGGCAGGAAAGCCCCTTGTGCTTTTTTATGTTCCCGACAAATAGAATATACGGTTCCTTCGGTGTTCCTAACCTTTGCTTTTCGTCCGGCAATCTTAAATCATGCCGCACCGGAACCGGTGCGGCGCTGTATGTAACGATTACAGGCTTCGAGTCCCCTAAATAATGCTCAATGCGGCTTTTAGAAAAGCGCGAAACAGTAAACAACGTTTTCGACAAGGAAAACGCGCGGCGATAGAACCACATACGCGCCGCAAGACCGGCGCGTGAACAAAGTTCCGGCATATCGGGGAAAATAATATCGTGTATCGTAGTGTAAACAGGAACACCAATACGCCCCGGCACATTGAAATACGGCGAATAATATAAATTCGTCTTATTTATCGCTTTGTACAAACGTGTCGGCGGGAAAAATGTTTCCGTCACCGAAAAAGGTTTTAGCGGGCAGTCAAGGATATCTACATTCGCTCTATCCGCAAACTCCGAAAGCCTGCGCCCATCCCCTATCAACAGGAAATTGTGCCGCGTTTCAAGGAAATACGGCAGGCAGCCTCTAAGATACGCGCCTATGCCGCTTGAATCTATCATCCTGCAATCAACGCTGATACTCATTTTATTTCTAGCTGTTTTCTAAAAACAAATCCGCCGTCCGCGCAAAACTTATATTGCGTGGACGGCGGATCTCATTAAAAGCTGCCGCCGTGTGAAACGACGGCGAAAAATGTTTTTTATTCTACTGAAGGAGCTGAAGCACTGAGTTTGCCCGCTGATTTGCCTGCGCCAGCATAGCAGTACCCGACTGGCTAAGTATTTGGTCTGTAACGTATTTGACCATCTGGTTAGCCATGTTAGTATCGCGGATGCGGGCTTCGGAAGCCTGCAAGTTCTCCGCGCCTATGTCTATGCCGCGGATAGCGTGCTCAAGCCTGTTTTGATAAGCGCCAAGGTCAGCACGCTGCTTGTTGATGATTTGAATCGCGCCATCAAGAGTACCGATAGCGCGGTTAGCGGAATCGACCGTCTCAATGTTCAGAATGCTATCATCACCGATATCGCGTACCCCAAGTCCCTTAGCCGTCATCGTGCCAATGAACACCTGCTCACGCTGATCAATGTTCGCGCCAATATGAAACCACATAGAAGCGGTAACAACATTCTCGCCTGTGGGACGCGCAAAACGTCCGGTAAGCATATTAAGTCCGTTAAATTGGGCATGGCTCGCGATGCGGTCTACCTCATCAATAAGTTGGGAAACTTCGACCTGTATCTGCATACGATCCTCGGCGGTGTAAATACCGTTGGCGGCCTGTACCGCGAGTTCGCGTACACGCTGAATAATATCTTCGGTTTCCTGCAAATAACCTTCACTCGTCTGAATGAAAGAGATGCCGTCAGCGGCGTTGGCAGAAGCGCGGTTTAAGCCGCGGATTTGACTGCGCATTTTTTCGGAGACAGCGAGTCCGGAAGCGTCATCGCCAGCGCGGTTTATACGCAAGCCCGACGATAGTTTCTCCATGCTTTTTTCAAGCGATCCTTGTGTAACTTTGAGTGAGCGGTCTGCAAACATAGCGCTCAGGTTGTGGTTGATAATCATTATCTTCCTCCATGATTTTACGCGGATTGGGGTGTCCGCGTTTTGAAGGGCATCCTTGCCCTTTCTGAATGAAAACTTCCCCAATAAGCTTTCACTCATATAGATTATCGACTTTACCGGTATATTACTTTACAATTAAATTACTTGGTCGTGGGATGAGGGATGGCAGAGCGCTGACAGCATCTAGCAGGCGGCAAGCTCAATTACGAGACGGCAGGCTGACAAAAGGTCGTCCACCAGCAGCCATTCGGCGCGGCTGTGAAAATTGCGTCCGCCAGTGAATATATTCGGTGTCGGAATTCCAAGTTCTGTAAGGCGTGCGCCGTCCGTGCCGCCGCGTATGGGTTTCAATCTGAAACCGGAGCCGGCGTTTTTCGCCGCCTCCTCCAGCCGCGCGAGAACTTCAGGGTGTTCATCAATTTTCTCTTTCATGTTGCGGTAAGAAGACTCCGCATTCAGCGTAACGGAGCCGCCGGGAAACATAGCTTCGACAGCGCGGGCAAGACTTTCCAGCGCGGCGAGGCGTCTTTCCATGCCGGAGCGCGTAAAATCGCGGACTATGAGCTTCAAAGAGGCGTTTTCATGGTTTCCAGAGATTTCCATCAAACAGTAGAAGCCGTAATAGCCGTCAGTAGCCTCCGGACTTTCCGTTCGCGGCAGCATCGCGGCGAAATGTGCGGCCATAAGCGCCGCGTTGACGAGTACACCGCGTGCCGCGCCCGGATGTATCGCCCTGCCTTCAAAACGCGCTTCCACAGCGTAGGCGTTAAAACACTCTATTTCGAACTCTCCGCCCGCGCCGCCGTCCAGTGTGTAGCAGTAAGCCGATTTTATCAGCTCAAGCGGAAACTCCGGCAATCCCCTGCCAGTTTCTTCATCGGGCGTAAACACGATTTCAATGGGACCATGCTTTATTTCAGCGTGGGATACAAGAAAAGCGGCGGCGGATACCACAGCCGCTATGCCTGCTTTATCGTCCGCGCCCAGTAATGTCTCACCATCCGCGTGAATGATAGTCTTTCCGGTAGCCGCGGCAAGTTCCGGATCGCTTGATGGGTCAAGCGCTACGCCGCCACGCAAAACAATCTTATCGCCGCTGTAATTACTTATTATACAAGGATTTACATCTTTTCCTGATACATCATGGGCTGTATCAAGATGCGCCAGAAAACCTATCGTTTTAGGAACAGGATAGCCGGGCGGCAAATTAGGAGGAATACGCGCCACAAGATAACAATGCTTCGTCAACTCCGATTCTATGCCGAGCGCGTCAAACTCCGCCTTCAACACGCGGGCTAAATCCCACTGACCGGCAGTAGACGGCGTTTCGGGAACATCTGGGTCGCTTGTTGTCCAAATTTTCGCGTAGCGGACAAAACGCTCAATCAGCGCGTCTTTAAGCGCAGGCGCTTCCGCACTGTCAAAAACGGGATGCTTTTGCTCAAACACGCTCATTTTTGCGCCATAAATTCACTTTGCATAGCAAATTTACTTTGCGCCGCTATATGCGCCATCACTTTCGCGTCATCTAGCATATTTTTTATCACACAGTATTCGTTAGGCTGATGAAGCGAGTTATCCAGCGTGCACCATCCAACGGCGTCTATTTCCTCATTGCGCAAAAACGCCGCGACAGTGCCGCCGCCTATTCCGATAGTGCGGGTGTCGCGTCCTAAAACTTGCTTGCAGGCGACGGAAAGCATTTTCACGATAGGTGAATCCGCGGGCGTCGCTTCGGATTCCTTGCTTTGTACAATGCTCAAATCAACTTGCACGCCGTATTCTTGTTCAATGCCGAGTTTGACGCGGCGCGCCTCCTCTAAAAGATCGTTTACCCGGTAGCGGGGCAGTAAGCGAATATCCATGTAAAACACGTCTTCTGACGGAATAGTGTTGATATTCGGCACATTCGCCTCTTTTTTAGTCGGTTCTATAGTCGAATAATCCGGATCAAACAAACTGTCGCGGGCGGAAAATTTTTTCATCAAATCCTTACGCAGCCGCAGCATGAGATCCGCTCCTGCAAGGCAGGCATTACGCCCTTTTTCGGGGTAAGCGGCGTGTGCCTGCACGCCGCTGGTGCGTACTTTGAGCCAGAGCGAATTTTTTTCGGCTATTTCGATGGTTTCACCGGCAGGGTCTCCGCTGTCCGGCACTAAAACAAAATCGCCTTTTTTGAATAACTGTCGCTTGTTTTCCATCAGCCAGTTTATGCCGAAATTGCTGTTGCATTCCTCATCCGCGATAAACAGTAACTTTAGTGTGTGTTCCGGGCGGATTTTCAGTTTTACAAAAGCAAGCGCGGCGAGTACAGACGAGACCAACCCCTGCTGATTATCCTCGACGCCGCGTCCTGTAAGTTTGCCGTCTTTTCGGGTAACTATCCACGGGTCGCTGTTCCAAAGGGATAAATCTCCGGCGGGTACTACATCAAGATGGCTCATTATCCAAAAACACGGCAGCGCGCCGTTAGTCCCCTCAATGACCGCTGTAAGATTAGGCCGCACCCCGCCTTTTGCCGAAGGGTCGGGCGCGTCGTAACGTTCCAACGTATCAATCCCATGTTCTTTCAGCCATTTTTCAAGGAATAGGCACTTATCCAACTCGCCCTCACCGCCGGACACTGGGGAAACCGCGGGGCGTTTGGTCAATTCGATTTGTAGTTCAACGGCGGTTTCTTCGCATGAATCTATAAATTCAAAGATTTTACGGTACATCTAACGCGCTCCATAATCATTCGCGACAGTCGCGCCATTCAAGGCGGCAAGTTTCTTGGCGTATTTTTGTATTTTTAATTAAGCGGCCGCTTATACACCGCGTTGTTTGCTCGGCAAACAACGCGGCAACTTTGGCGTTGGGCCTTCCTGGACTTGAACCAGGGACCTACGGATTATGAGTCCGCAGCTCTAACCAACTGAGCTAAAGGCCCGTTTATTATTTGACTTATTCGACAACCCTGTTAGCTGTCTCTCAAGTCATTTTTTAGCAGTTGTTGCTCAGAAACTGAAGTTTCTATAAACAACTCTATTTATAAACGTAATCCAACGTAAAAATCAAGCGCCAAAACAACGCTTAATCTTTTGATTTATCAGGAAGCGCGTTCATAGACGCTTTTAAGTCGGCCAGCAACTTATCCGCGCTTGCGTCTGTTTTCTCAAGTTCGGCGAATTTCTTCTCTAAACCGCTGTCTGCGGTAAGATTGGAAAGCTCTTTACTTGCCTCCGCCCGCGCTTCGAGTTCGTCAACCTTTTGCGACATGCGGTTGAAAGTATCAAAAGTGTCCTTACCACCGTCCATGCCGCTCATGGTATCTTGAATTCTTTGCTCAGCTTCGGCGCGTTTCGCCCGCGCTATCAGCAAATTTTTCTTGCGCTGGGCATCCTCAATCTTCCCCTGTAATTCGCGAAGCGAACTTTTCAGCCGTTCAACCGACGCTTTTTGGGCATCCAACTGCTTGCTGTAATCCGCGTAATAATTATCATACTCCTGCTTACGCAGTAACGCTTCTTTGGCAAGGTCGTCTTCTCCAGCTTGGACGGCAAGCATGGCTTTTCGCTGCCATTCGTCCGACTGCGTTTTCTGGCTGTTAGTCTCGCGTTCCAGCTTTTTTTCGTCCGCGATGGCTATCGCCACAGCTTTTTTCGACTCAATGAGCTGCTCATTCATGTCGGTAAGAAGCTGGTTAAGCATTTTTTCAGGCTTTTCAGCCTTGTTGATCAGAGCGTTGATATTTGCCGCGACTACCGTTCTTAAACGCGAAAAAATACCCACTTTTACCCCAGGAAAACGTTGCCTGTTTCGTCAACCGCGAGAATTGTTTTGCATTCCGAGCACCGGAAACGCCCCGCCTTAACCGCCTTCAAACGCTTTGAACATATAGGGCAGTTAAAATTGTGCGGAAAAACCATGCCGGTGTCAGTCTGTCCACCACCTCTAAAATAGTTTTCGGCGTCTTCCTGATTGTCCCTAATATTGAAAAACTGGGAGAAACCAAGCAGTTGAAAAACCTCATACACTTTAGGCTGAACGTCCAGCAAAACAAGATCACCGCCAATTCCCTTCAGGGACTTCAAAAAAGCGGTGAATGAACCTATGCCCGTTGATGAAACATAATTCAGTCCACCACAGTTGAATATTAGGCGCTTGTAGCCATGGTCAATCGCCTTCTGAACGCGCTTCTGAAAGCTATTTGAGTTATATGTGTCAATATAACCCGTCAAAGTCAAGGATAACCCACCATCAACGCCTTGGATCTTCTTGAGATCTATTCTAAGGCTGTCATCCTTGTCAGAATCGAAACCAGGAATTATCGTATCGTTTGTCATGCTTAAACTATAAAACTCAGTTGCTCATCTTGTCAAGTGGGCACATTGCGTCACAGCAATCCTCATTTTCATTTCAAGTCATCTTCTGCACTGATAAAGACCAGAAAATCCCGCCGTCCAGTATACTTACGGGCTTCCCTGAAATCCCTATCCCCAATCTCCAGTATCGTATGTAACTGGAACTTTATCAGGTTCAATATAAAAAAGCGTGCTTCTTCCCGTGTCCGAAATTGTGTTGGAGATTGTATCCCCGGTTCCTCAGTACGTTGTTGTGCTCGTTCTCTATCTTCCACCGGGTCCGCCCGCAGGATGCCAGGTGCCCAACGTTCTATTCTGTCACCAGATTGTCCGTTATCCAGCCGTTCCTGTAAACCGCCTCCCCCGTTTCCCGCCGCTTCATCTCAAAGTAAACATAATTGACCATAAGGGTGTCTTTCGTATCCCGAAGCTGAACCCCGTTCAGATGCCGCCATGTGCTGATTAGAGGTGTTGTTTTTCTAAAATGAGAAT
>JAIRSB010000214.1 GCA_031255655.1 Spirochaetaceae bacterium
GTGTGTCCGGCTTGCTTGAAAGCAACCGCCGCTTTTCGGTAATCCGCACTGTATGCCATATCATCATTATCGGATGATCCTGTGAAAAACTTGATACTTGTTAGCGCAATGCACTATAGGCAATCTTCAAGCTCAACCGCATCGGAAAAACACAACTTCGGATGTTGGACGGTCAGGTCGTCACCGTCGAAAAAAGCAGGAAAAACGGGTCTATCGGCCCTACTATGACGCTAAAGTCGCCGCCACTCAAAACCATCAGCCCCTCGCACCATCGACCGTCTCCTACGCAAACCAAAACAGCAGATGAAAATCAGGGGACATCGGACACCAAACCAGTTCGCCTCCTACACCGCGCCATCCCCATCCTTACATGGCTTTAACACGCGCATTGCGTCACGAAAAATGTTACCGAAATTGCAATAAGGGCGCTCGAAGGGGGGCGTCCGAATGGACTTAAACATGAAAGAAAAATACGGCAAAGGCGCACATAAGCGCGTCCGTAATCCGGTACCGCAGGGCGTTTTCCTCTCGCGTCGTACATCGGGGATGCTATCTCCTGCCTTCCGCAAACTGCCAAGCAGTCGCTTTATGATGCCATCTCTCATACCTACAGTTTATCATGGTTTTTAAAATGAGGATTGCTGGCTTCATACCAGGAATTCTCATTTTAGAAATTGTTTACATGAAGAAAGTCCGAAAATAACGATATAATTGATTTTATTCTAAGCATTGCTTGCTATTTCATACATATTTCGCCTGCATTTCGTTGTTTTAAGGTGTTGTTTTTCCAAAATGAGAATTACTCCCGTCATACAAAGCACGCTTGAATGTCCGGTACCAGATGGATATAATGCAATTAATATTCGCATTCCTTCGGCATAAGGCGCGGGGATGGTAAAAAATTTTCAAAGCGCGTATGCGCATTTTTTATTTTAAGTCCGTGACTTTTTATATGTAGGGAGAAACATGGAATTTTTGCTTGACGGTTTTCTTGCCTTAAGCTGGAAACAAATTGTAATGTTTTGCGTTGGCGTCGCGCTCATTTATTTGGGCGTTGCCAAAGAGTATGAACCCGCGCTGCTTATGCCTATCGGCTTCGGCGCGATACTAGTCAACCTGCCGTTAAGCGGCGTGCTTAACCAGATTATGCCGGGCGTTGGTGAGACGCACGGTGTAATTCAGTGGCTTTTTGAAAAAGGCATTGGCGCGTCAGAAGTCATGCCACTGCTGCTTTTCATAGGAATTGGGGCTATGATAGATTTTTCGCCGCTGCTTTCACGTCCCGTCTATTTTTTGTTCGGCGCGGCGGCGCATTTCGGGATTTTCGCCACAATAACCCTCTCTTGTCTGTTGGGTTTCGACCTGAAAGACGCGGCGGCGATAGGCATCATAGGCGCCGCAGACGGGCCGACAACTATATTAGTTTCGCAGGTATTGCATTCAAGTTATTTAGGCGCTATCACGGTAACGGCGTACTCGTATATGTCGCTTGTGCCAATAATCCAGCCATTCGCAATAAAACTTGCCACCACTAAAAAAGAACGGATGATAAAAATGGACATTGTCGCAAGCAAGGAAATACCACGTCTATTAAAAATTATTTTTCCAATAGTCGTAACCGTAATTGTAGGTTTTATTTCACCAGCCGCGGTTTCGCTTATTGGATTTTTGATGTTTGGCAATCTAATCCGTGAGTGCGGCGTATTGGATTCGCTTTCAGAGACGGCACAAAAACAACTTTCTAATTTAATAACGCTGCTGCTGGGCATTACTATCGCGTTCACGCTGCAAGCGGACGAGTTTCTAACATTTGATACAATTAAAATACTTGCACTCGGACTTTTCGCGTTTATTCTTGATACGGTCGGCGGAGTATATTTCACAAAGTTTCTTAATCTTTTTCTAAAAAAGAAAATCAACCCGATGGTGGGTGCGGCTGGAATTTCAGCATTCCCGATGTCCGCCCGCGTTATTCAAAAACTAGCTCTTAAAGAAGATCCTTCCAATATATTTTTAATGCACGCGGTCAGCGCTAATGTTTCCGGGCAGATTGCCTCAGTAGCGGCGAGCGGGCTGGTTCTTAGTCTGATAGTAAACTATTTGTAAACGGAGGCGGAATGAACGAAACAGTTTTGAACAATGTGTATGCGTCCCTAGATATCATGTGGAAGGGGATGCTTGGTCTTTTTGTAGTCTGCGGCGGTATAGCGGTAATCATGATGATTATCACAAAACTTACAAAGGGTAAGCCGGAATAGGATGTGTCATATCGCCCCGCCTCCAACATCACACACTCCGGCAACGACACCAGTCTGACGGCTGACACAACGCGGGGGCTTCACCCATACCGTCAGTCGGACGGGATGGGTGGATATCAGGCGTTATGTGCAATTTTTCCTAAGATTTTCATACGATGATTGACAAAATAAAATACTTGTTGTAAACAATTTAGGAGCAGAAATGAAACTTGCGATAATTGGAAGTAGAACTATTGAGGAAATAAATTTTGACAAGTATATAAAAGAAAAACCTGAATGTATTATTAGCGGTGGTGCAAAGGGAATTGATACATTGGCGTGGAGATGGGCATTAGAAAATGGAATTGAAATAATTGTCCATAGACCCAATTATAATAAAGGTGGAAAATGGTCTGCATTGAGAAGAAATGACATTATTATAGATGAGGCTGATAAAATTATGGCATTTTGGGATGGAAGAAGCACTGGAACAAAATATGTTATTGAAAAGGCAAAGAAATTGAACAAAGAAATAGTTGTAATTTTAATAGAAAATGAAGGCCATGAAGTATAATATTATGTAGAAAAGATACCTGATGAATGGGAATTTATTTCATTTTTTTCTTATGATAATTTTGAACAAAAAGAACATGGCTGTGTTGCTGTATTCGAAGGGACTGGCAACGTAAAAGCAATGTATTGGGAAAAATAATATCATGAACAAAATAAAAACAATGAAGCATTAGAAATTACCAATAAATATATATAACCCAGAAACAGAATTTATTATTCCGTATGAATATTTAAAAAGAATGAGAACATTGCACATAAAAACACCGGAATGTGGGCGTAATCCAATAAGGTACGTATGCATTCTGTACTTGACTATGTTTCCCCTGATGGGTTTAATTCAGGAAACCACGCTTATACTGTTCACCTAATGGAGTAATTGTCCATGGCGTATCAATCACGAGTTACCGACGGTGAAGTAGTTACTGGCAAAAGAACACCTAAAAGATAAAGAGAAAACATCTATCGTTACAGACATTGTGTTTGCATTTAGTAAAAAATGCATTCGCTTCTCTAAAGACCATCGCATGCACAAATCGTTATCGCTCTCGTGGTTAACTCTTGGTTCTTTCAGAGAATTGCTAGGTAATACAACAGTTTTAGTTCATTACTGAACTTAAATAGTGCTGATCGCCCCGCTCTGTTGCCGAAAACTTAACGCTAACTATGAAAACTGCCTGACGAATGCCTCCAGCGTCAGTAGATCCGCCGAAACAGACGCTAGGAATACTTAGCGTATTGAAGTAAAGTTGTATTGAGGAAAAATATATGATGGAAAAAGTGTTTACGCCGCTGTCAGGAAGTCAGGGACTGTCTATTATCGAGTTAAAAAACACCATACAGCAGCGTGATTTGTATATTTGGGGCGCGGGATTGGTAGGGCGCGGCTTTAAGCGTGTGCTTGAACGCAACGGCTTCACGGTTAAAGCGTTTTTAGATATAAATCCGGCGTTGACCACGATTGATTCGATTGCCGTTTTGCGTCCCGAGAACCTTATCCAGAACGTGAGAAAAGGCAGCGCTTTTATTATTTGTACAGTCGGAAGTCAAAGCAAGTCGATAGAACAGCAATGTCTTGACGCTGGGCTGGAAAAAAATAAAGATTTCTTATCATTTTTGCAGGTGCCGCGCCAGCAGCCGGTTATAGAAGTTGGTGGGGTGTGTAATTATTTCTGCTCTGATTGTAAAGAACAAAAAGGCAAACTGGAAAATCAACATTATATGAACGCCGCGTCTTATAAAAACATACTAGATAAACTATGCGCGGAAAATCCGCTTTTATTGAACATTGATCTTTCTTTATGGCGCGAGCCCCTTTGCAATCCTGATATTGAAGAAATTATACGGTTTACAAACGTCCGTGTTCTCTGCAAACTGATTAGTAAATTACAAAACTGTGCATATTTGGAAGATGCTGTAAAAGCAAACCCTTTACAAATTCAAATTATCGCGGAGGGATACGAAAACACATATGAGCAAAATCAGATCAATGGCAGCGCTTGGAAGACATTTCTCGCCAATCTTTACAAATTGAGAGAATACGCGAATAAATATAAAGTGGATACGGAAATATCCATGCTGTATATTTTATACAGAAACAACAACACAATTGATCTCAAAAAAATGAAATTACTTTGCAACGAACTTGGTTTTAAATTCATTACTGATACCGCGTACCTTACGCCTTACGACAATTTTCTGGATGTATGCGAACATCGCGAACTCAGTCCACAGATACAAAAATTTAAAGAACTACTGACATGGAATATGGAGGCTGTCCTCAAAATGTGCATGGAAAATGCGCGGCGTCCCTGTATTTGCCAAAGAATTTTCCCTGTCATAAATTATGACGGAGCCGTGTCGCTCTGCCACTTGTTTTGCAAACCGAAAGTCACGGCGAATTTCTTAGATGTACCATATAGCAAGATTGTTGAGGAGCGGGGAAAGCACAAGTTTTGTAGACAATGCCAAAGTTACGGTTTGCACCGTCTCGATCTTGAAATTCTGAAAAAGTATTTTCCAGAAAAGGATATGATGTAAGCGTCTCCGTCGCAAAACGGAGACGCTTTTACATTTGAGCCGCCCGGAGATCGAATCCAGGACCCACGCCTTAAAAGGGCGTTGCTCTACCTACTGAGCTAGCGGCCCATTCTGTACAGTTCCGGTATTGCCAAGTTGCATACCAGCAAGACACTGCTTGACTGTGCTTTTCAGACTAGTCTGTTTACGAAAATTAGTCAAGCCCTCGTTTCACAGTGTCGGCGTTCAGTGAAAATGAGCTCTATTTACGTTCAGTAGAGAAATGTCATTGACCGGGCTTTGAGCTCCGACATGGAAGCAACTCAACGGCAATACCGGCGATAGAGGAGGCCTTTGCCAACCGGAAGGCGCGGGAGGGTTTGATATTCAATTCCGACCAGGGAGTGCAGTATTGTGCGAAAGGCTTTCGTGAACGGCTGGCGGTCTTTGTTCTTCGGTTTAGCAGAGCATGAGTCGTAAATAGAACTAGACACTGAGGTAAGATGCCCAATGTTCATGTATGTTGAGACATATTACAACCTAATGCATCGGACTCTAGTCCTATGCATTCGCTGCTTGACA
>JAIRSB010000238.1 GCA_031255655.1 Spirochaetaceae bacterium
GTGGGGCTTAGTCTACCTGCGCCCGCCGACGCGTTCTTCGGATACTTTGCGCCCGTCAACCCATATCGCTCTCAGTATCTCTTTGTTGTCTTTGTACAGCGTCTCGATTTCGCGCTCGCCTTCCCGTGTAACGCTTCGTTCCAGCGTGCCATTAAGGTAGTTTTCCTCTCGTAGCATTTCTCCCGCCTCATCGTATTGGTATATCACTCGGCGTTCCTCGTCCGGCGTTATCCAGCTTATCGCGGCTAAATGATCGTTTTCCCATACGTTTTTCAATTCCCCGATGACGGCGTCTTCCTCGTTGCGGTATGTTTCGGTAAGGACGCGCCGTTTGTTGTCAAAGGTGTAGTCTATTTTTACTGTCTCCATGCTCATCATGTCAGGAAGAAATATCGACACGCGCGGTACGGGCGGTGATACAAAATTTAGGTCGGATGGGCCCTCCTCAACAAATCGCGGGAAGCGTATCAATTCGGACTGTGAGCTTTGGCTATGAAACACGCGTTCTATCGAGCGCAAGGCTTTCGAGCGGGTATACCGGTAAAAGTCCGTCCATACCGGCCCGCTTTCCCGTCCTGTTATCGCCACAAAAGATTCCGGTATGGGAGCGGGACCTTCGGGATTGCGGGCGGCTTCCGCGGCGGAGGGTACTGGGATTTCGGGAGGATTTATGTCTGCGATATTTTCATCATTTTCATCAATTGGGAATTCTGTCATGTCGCTTTCAATCAACGGCAACTCATCTTCTTCGGGAACCGTCATAATGCCGGGTATGATTTCTTCGAGTTCGTCGGGCAGAGGTGCTTCCTCAGGCGGGCTTTCCTGCGGCACAGCCTCAACAAAGTTGGCCTCAGCTTTCAGCAGAATATTGTCCGTGTAAGAGTACGATATGAAATATCCTGAGCCGTCCGCGTCAAGCCGCTGTTCCTCAACGAGTAGGCCTTGATCATCGTACCATTCGATGAAACCCGCGCCGTCGTCGCTTATTGCGGCGACAAACAGCGCCATTTGCATTTGGTCGCGGAACACCCATTGGGTTCTTATCCGCTTGCCGTCCTCGTAAAGGATGCTGCAAGTGATGCGCCACGGCGCGGAATAGTATTTTCGTATTTCACGCGGAACGTCTTCTGGTTTTACTTCACGTACCGCCAGTGCGTTTCTCTCACGCAGGGCGCGTAATGGCATTACCCGTTCAAGTGCCATGCCTGCTGAATTTGATATATACCACTCAACATCGGCTGCTGCCGCGTACAGCGTTGACGTTACCGCGAAAAATTGTATCAAAAGTATATATTTTTTTAATCGCACTATGCCTCAGGTAGTTTAGAGACACGCCGGAAATCTTATGTTTCGCTGGTATTAGCACTACTACGGCGTATTTCTAGCCTAAAAACTCCCTGATATATTCATCGGCATTGAAAGGGTGGATATTTTCGTATTTTTCGCCGTCGCAGATGTAGAGTACGGGCAGGCGGAGTTTCGCGGCTAGTTGGAATACGATGCCGCCTTTCGCGCTGGAATCCATCTTACTTAGTATTACGCCATCCAGTTCGACCGCTTCGTGAAAGGTTTCCGCCTGAACGAGTGCGTTGCTTCCAGTTGTAGCGTCCAGAACAAGCCAGCGGTGCGGGCGACCGTCCTCCAGAGTTCCGTCGGTTTTAGAATACGCGACACGGTCTATTTTCTTTAATTCCTCGACAAGTGCCGTCTTGGTATGCATTCTGCCGGCGGTGTCGGCAATTACATAAGCGTATTTCCCGCTTTTCGCGGCTTCCAGCGCGTCATACACGACAGCGGCGGGATCGCCTCCATGATTATGGGCGATTACGCGAATTCCCAGTTGTTCTCCGTGTATTTTAAGCTGTTCTATGGCGGCAGCGCGAAAGGTGTCGGCTGCCGCGAGTATGACTTTGCTTTCTCCCCCCGGCAGTTGCTGCGGCAACTGCCGGGCCAGTTTTGCCGCCGTAGTCGTTTTTCCGACGCCGTTTACGCCTAAAAGCAGAATAACTCGCGGATTTTTTCCGGTTTCGGCGGTTGGCAGTCGCGGGGGACGCGCTTTTTGTAGCATCTCTTTCAGTAGTTCGGGCAAAACTGCGCGGGCGGCGACGGAATCCCGAATGCCATTTTTCCCGCAGCAGCGCTTCAATTCGTCAACCAGTTCAAACGCCAGAGCTGCACCAAAATCGCCTTCCACAAGCATATCCGCCAAATCATCGAAAAAATCATCGTCTAACGCGGAGCCCATGCCGAAAAAACGTTTTAATTTATCAGAAAATGCCATTTGTCTCCTCAATCGGCGCTGTCAGCCGCCGCTCAATTCTCATCGTTTTGGGCTTCCGTGCCGTCTGAAATGACCGCATCTCCGTCCACCGAAAGGCTGTCGGAGTTTTCTCCCTCAACAGGTTCTCCGTCAATCTCCGCGCCGCTTTCCTCAATGGGTGGCTCTTTTTTAAGAAGGAGGCTGGTCTCTTTGCTCGCCTCCCATACGTACCGCCCGATGCGGTAAAAAGATTCGGCCAAAAATAAGCCCGCGGCCACGCTTAATCCGTTGGATACCCAGTAAACAATGTCTCTCTGCTGTCCAATGGACGGATCGCCTGTGGAGTTGTAAACGGTGCTCATAGTGCTGTTAAGTCCCATGCCCAATATGGCAAACGGCAGCGCTATCCAAAAGCGTCCGTACGCGGAGTAAAACTTTTTGCGGGCAACGCTGACTCTATCTTCCGGCGGTGGAAAAGCCGGATTGAAAACTATCGGTTCTTCCGATACGTGAAAAACGCTTTGGGCTACTCGTCCGTCCGGTGTTTCCACGCTCAGGCTTTTCGGCTCATTAAACGGCGCACTCATTTTTAACGGAGTTTCGCCCACATATAGAGCGCCGTCATACACGGACGCGCCGCCTGCTGTCAATGTCTCCTCGCCAGTAAGTGAAACGGCGTTTCCTTCGTCTTTCAACGTTACATCAAATTCGGATGACGGGACGGGTGTCAGTTCTATGGTTACGTCCGCGAGTTCGCCTTCACGCAGGTCGACATCCGCTTTGAAGGTCATGTAATTTTGCCTGAAGGCGGTTACAGAAACGGTACCGGGTGTAAAATCGATAGCTTCCGTTGCGCTTTCGCCTGCCACGTAGTCGTCAATAACGATAATTGAGCCTTCAGGTTCCGCTTTCACTCGCAGCCACGCGGGGAGAAAGCCGGAAATATAGTCGAACAATTTGTCCGAAATCTCGCCCACGCCTTCTTTCATGTCTTCCGGTGAAAAAATAATGCTGTCTTGATACGTTATTTTTCGCGCGTAGATGCTCCAAAGAAAGATTTCCAGATAAATGCGTCCAAAATATTCTGTTATTTTGCCGGAAAGAAACGCATCGGCTTTTTGGGCGGAGCAAAAATAGTATTCTTGTCCGGGCGCGGGCGGCGCGGGGTATATTCCGTTGTAATTGTCGGCGGTAAGTTTAGCGGCGGGCGATACCGCGACTGTTACGGGAACGGCTTCGGCTTTTTCTAGGTTATAGCGCAGTACCGCAAGCTCGTCGTCAATTTTTTTTAGGTTTTGTTTATATTTTCGCTCGGTTTCACCCGCAAAAATCAGTTTATCGCGTTCAGCCTGTTTGTCTCTTAGCGCCTTCGCCGCCGCGCTTTCGGCTTTGCGTCGGGCGGTGTTGTTGTAATAGGCGGCTTCCGGGCTCGTCCACAGGCGGGTGTCCATGGATCGGATGTTTTCAAGCATGTAACGCATAATTATCTGCGCAGTTACGGCGCGGCCTTGCGGCAAGCTGCTTATGTCAAATTCGGTAATGCAGAGTGTCCATGTATCGTTGACGGGCGCGGGTTTCGTTTCCTGGGCGCCTTTGGCCGCCACTGTGGAAAGTCCGCCCAGTGCGATAATGAAACACAAAAGCGCGCGTTTCATCGCGCCGCGGCGGCCTGCCACGCGAATTTCAAGTATCCGTTGATGAATAGGTCGATTTCGCCGTCCATCACCGCTTGTATGTTCCCCGTTTCCGCCTTTGTGCGATAATCTTTTACAAGTGTGTAGGGCTGGAAGACATAGGAGCGTATCTGGTTTCCCCATGAAATATCTTTTTTCTCCTGCGCAAAACGCGCGTTCTCTTTTTCTTTTTCCTGCCGGTAATGTTCGTAAAGTTTGGCGCGAAGCATGTTCATAGCCGTGGCACGGTTGAGGGTCTGGCTGCGCTCGCCCTGGCAGGCGGTAACGATGCCTGTGGGCAGGTGCGTGAAGCGTACTGCGCTGTCCGTCTTATTGACGTGTTGTCCGCCCGCGCCGCTGGAACGGTAGGTGTCCACTCTAAGGTCTTCTGGGCGTATGTCCACCTCAATGGAATCGTCAATGACCGGAAACACATACACAGAGGCAAACGAGGTGTGCCGGCGGGAGTTGGCGTCATACGGGGATATGCGCACCAAGCGGTGGACGCCGCATTCGCCTTTCAATTTGCCGAAGACGTAGGCTCCGTCAATTTTTACGGTCGCGCTTTTTAGGCCGCCTTCGGCTTCAAGTCTGTCTTCCTCTTCGATGGCAAAGCCTTGCCGTTCCGCCCAGCGAAGATACATCCGGTAGAGCATCCCTGCCCAGTCGCAGGCCTCCGTGCCGCCCGCTCCGGAATGTACGCTTAAGAAGCAGCCGGAATTGTCAACTTCGCCGGGCATGAGTTCGAATATATTTTGTTTCTCATATCGCGCACTTACGGCGGCTAAATTTTCCTCGATTTCAGCGCTCTGCGATTCGTCGTTCATTTCCAACGCCAAATCCCACAATGTTGAAAGGTCGTCTATGTCTTTTACAAGCGTTTTCCACGGCTCATAACGGCTTTTTTGGGTTTTAAGTTCCGCCATCACTTTTTCAGCGGCAGCGCTGTCGTTCCAGAAATCGCTTTCAGCCGTCCGTTTTTCCAGTTCCGCTATCTTTACCGCTATAGCAGAGTGTTCAAAGACGCCCCCATGTTTCGATAATTTGTTTTTTCAATTCGCATATTGGTGTGCCTAATTCGTATAAAACCATTTAATCCTCCGTTCACTTCATGATAACGTATATCGCGTTTGTCCAGCAAGCGGGCGCGTTGACTCGCGAAAAACCGCAGGTCAAAGGCCGGATTCAGGGAACTTTAGTGATCGTAATGGTTTTGTCAGGCACGCATACGTTGCAGGGAGTAAAACCTTCGTCCATAGCCGACTTTCTGCTTTTAATAGAGGTTATGCGGTCTTCAATTAACCGGCAATTTTCGCCGTCATAATCTTCCGGTAAACGGTGGTACGAGGGGGGATACGACATTATGGTAGTTATGACGTTATGGTCTAATGGGACTTCTTCCAGAAAGACTTCGCGTTCCATACATGACACGGCTAAAAAAATTAAAAACCCTAAAAGAGTCATTCTCGTTATTATCAAAATGTTTTTTTTCATAAATCAGCCTCCTTGTACACGAACACAAATGACAATTCTCCTCTAATTTTTCGGGCGGCGGTAAAAACTTCCGGTAAGCTGTTCGGTGCGTATTGTGTTGATGAAGGCTTTCGGGTCGACATCTTTTATAGCGGAAATCAACGGGGTAACATCGTTGGCGGAAACCACGGAATAGAGCATAACACGCTCGGTTTTCAGGTAGCGGCCTATTCCGGTGAACGAGGTCGCATCATGGTTCGTCCTGTCGCGTATTATCATGTAAACTTCTTCCGGCTTATCCGTGATGATTAGCAGTGTTTTCTGCTGATAGCCGCGGTAAAGACTGGTAAGAGCGGTTGTCGATGTGTATTGGAATATGATGGAGTATAGGGCTTTCTCCGGTGAAAATAAGAATGCCGCCAATACGAGTATTACGCAGTTTCCCACCAGGATATAGTTCCATACGTCTTTTCCCTGTCTCTCGGAAAAATATATGGCGATAAAGTCCGTTCCGCCTGTGGTCGCGTCAACATTAAGGCACAAATTCACGGCGATCGCGTTCAAAATACCGCCGAAGACGGCGCTCAACAGCGGATCTTCCAGTTTCAAAAAATCGGTAAGAACCGGCGGCATCCAGTCGGTAAAAAGTCCACAAAGAACAAAGTTAAGGCAAGAAAACACGCTGAACCACTTCCCAATAGCACGGAAACTTATAATGGCGGGGACGGCATTCAGCATGATAAGCATGACGCCGAACGGAAGCTCTATACCGGTGAATTTTAGCGCGATTTCTTTTATCAAAATCGCTAAACCAGTAAAACCGCCTGGAAGTACGCCACCCGCTTGAACGAAAGTATTGATGTTGAAAGCCATGAGCATCGCGCTGGCGCAAACGCAGAAAACACG